>DATKKD010000232.1:0-1159 GCA_035543435.1 Thermoplasmatota archaeon | reverse complement strand
CAGGATGGAGAACGCGAACCATATACCACAATTTATAAGTACAATCGTGAGGGTGATTTCGCCGACAGTCTTTCGATGTCCGACCGCGGGGGAGAGCGAGTACGCCGCACGTGGTGAGGTGATGAAGTAGGTGTGCATGTCAGCAGCGGACTTCATGAGGAGAAGAAAGAACACGGAGTAGAACACGTCCATGAAGTTCACCACCGTGTCTGTGTGAAGGAGGAAGAAGGTGAGGAACGCGAACATCACGATCGAAAAAAAGATCATGGCGATGAAGAACATGTACAAGACGGAGGAGGTGGAGATTTTTTTCTTTAGGCCACGTGCTGTCTCAGTGAGAAGAAGCCTGGTTGTTTCCAACATGCGTAGAGTGCCTTGGTTGAATGCTCATTGGAGTAGAAATAGATTGTTGCAATCCCTTGGCAAGCAGTTAGTGTGATTTATTTTTCTTTAATGAGGATGGGGAGACCGATGATGACGGTGACGATGAAGACGATAATGGTCGCGATGAGGAGCAGCAGGGACCAGATGTAGTTCTCCTGCATCATGGTGTTTTTGTAGGCGAGCATGTAGAATGCTGATAAAAGCCCCAAGCTGATGGACAGTATCCCACCGATGCTAAAAATCATGATTCCTTTCGGCATCTTGTTTTCTCTCTCCTCTTCATTGGATGCGTCATGATAACGTGTTTCGTTTTAATAAACTATGGACTTGTCTCGATTTAGGATAGAACGTTTTTAAGGAGGAGTGATTAGGTTTTTATAGACGTGAGCTATTAATATTTTTATAAGGGAGTTTCTGGTATGGCTGTCCGTAGCACGAAGCATTGGTTAGGTATCTGGGTTGTTTATTTGTTGGTTTGTGTACTGGTGTTGCCAGTGATCGCCGGCCCTCAAATTCAAAAAAACAGTAGGTGTTCTAATGGCTCGTCACCGAGCATCCTGTGGCATCATGATTTGCTCGCACCGTCGTTTGGATCCGCTGCCGTCGGGGACATCGATGGTGACGGGAAACAGGAGATCGTGTTCGGGACGTACTTCCACGATGAACATATCTATGCGTTGAATGCGGAGGACGGCAGCATCCTGTGGACGTATGATACAGGCGGGTGCAATGACGCGTCAGTGGCGATTGCGGATGTGGACCAGGACGGAGCGCT
>DATKKD010000231.1:0-6148 GCA_035543435.1 Thermoplasmatota archaeon | reverse complement strand
GAGCCACTTCAGGTCGGCAGCGATCGGACGCGAGCATCCGACGGTCCTACCCTTCAAAACGTCCGCAAGCTCACTGATAAGCCTGATGTCTTCTTTCTTCTTCAGACCACGGCCGCAGGAGACGATGATCTCCGCGTCCTCAACGTTCACCCCCTCGGATTTGCGTTCCTCGACCTTGAGGATCTTCGACGGGGAATCGATCTGCTCCATGGTCTTTCTCAGGATCTCGCCCTTATGATGCTCGTTTTTCGGGAGCGGTTCGTACATCTTTGACGGGATCGTCGCGATCATGGGGCCGGCGGTGAACTGCTCCACCGCGATCGCGTTGCCGCTGTACACGACCCGCTCCGCCGTGAGTTTCTTCTCATGAAGGTACAACTTGGTGCAGTCCATGACGCAACCAGCATGCAGGGTCGCAGCGAGACGGGCGGCAAGTTCCTTGCCGTTCTTGTTTGATCCTATGAGGATGATATCCACATGATGCTCCTTGACGACCGTTTCTAGGGCATACGTGTATTCCTCTGCCTTGAACGGGGAGGATGTCTCGACTACGACGACGACGTCAGCGCCATGCTGGACGAAGTCATTGGCATAGGAGTCATGGCCGACCGCGACCGCGATAAGTTTCTGCTGTGTTTCCTTCGCTAGTTCACTCCCTTTGTGGAGTAGCTCCAGCATCATTTTGTGATCATCGGAATAGACAAGCACCATGGGATTCACCTCAGCACTCCTGTCTTTGCGAGTTCGTCGACGAGCTTGTGCACCGACTGGTCGAGGTCATTCTGATAGATGATGTTCTTGCGTTGTGACGGGATGCCTTTGATATCCAGGGTCGTGATCCGTGGCTCGAGCGCTTCACCAATTATATCGGTCATGGACCATTCATGGATTGGTTTGCTCGAGGCGGCAAGGATTTGCATCAGGCTCGGCAGTCTTGGTTGGTTGATCTCCTTTGTCACCGTTAAAAGCACGGGGAACGAAGACTCGATCGTGACAGACTTGTCTCCAAGGTCCCGCTCGGATATAAGCTTGCCTTTCTCCACGGAAATGGTGCGTGCGTACGTGATCTGTGGGATGCTAAGGAGCCCTGCGACTCGGGGCCCGGTCTGCCCGGAAAACATGTCGATGGACGCCTCACCGCACAGGATGATGTCGTACGACCCGATCTTCTTTATCGCCCCTGCGAGCAGATGTGCGACCACATGGTAGTCTGCGTTCTGCGGAGGTGGTACGAGCACTGCCTCGTCCGCCCCCATGGCAAGCAGCTCTTTGAGCTGCTCTTTCGCATCCGGGGCGCCGACAGAGAGCACGGTGATCTTCCCTCCGAGTTTCTCCTTGATTTTGATGGCTTCTTCAAGCGCGTTCTTGTCCATGTCGCTGATCTTCTTCGGCACACCTGCAAGGATCGGTTTCTTCGTGGAGGAATCCAGCTTGATCTCCGCGACGTCCACCACTTGCTTTGCACAGACGATGATGTTCATCTATTTTCCCACTCCTTTCTTCTCCGTCTCAAGCTCTCGTAACTCTTTTCGTTTGATCTTCCCGCTCTGGGTCTTGGGAAGCTCGGTTACAAACTCGATCTCCCGTGGATACTTGTACGGGGCCGCGACCTTCTTCGTGTGCTCTTGGATCGCTCTCACGAGTGTCTCAGAGCCCGTGGATTTGTCGCGAAGCACAACGTACGCTTTGATGATGGTCCCGCGCATCGGATCAGGACTCGCCACCACCGCGCATTCCAGCACGTCTGGGTAGGAGATGATAGCGGACTCCACCTCGAACGGCGAGATACGGTACCCGCTCGCTTTGATGAGGTCGTCGTTCCGCCCGCTGAACCAGTAGTACTCTTCTTCATCCTGATACAGTACATCACCGCTGAGGAACCAGTCGCCCTTGAAGCTTTCCGCGGTCTTCTCTGGCTTGTTCCAATACTCACGGAACAGTCCCGGGTCTGTCTTTTTCACCGCGAGCACCCCTGTCTCCCCCCGAGGCACTGGGTTGCCGTTGTCATCCACGAGTGTGCAGACATGGCCCGGCTGGGGTTTCCCGCAGGACCCAAGCTTAATTTTCATATCGCGCATGTTCGACACGTACACCATGATCTCGGTCATGCCGATGCCGTCATGCGCGTCCAAGCCGAACCGTCGTTTCCACTCTTTGATGACCTCGGGATTGAGGGGTTCACCAGCGGAGATGCAATGGCGAAGACTCGAGAGGTCATAGGCCTTCTCCGCGTTATCCACGGTCAGGAACATTCGATACGCTGTTGGTACAGACGCGAGGTTCGTCACCCGGTATTTTTCGAGAAGCTCGAACCATTTCACCGGGTCGAACTTCCCCTCGTACACGAAGGTCGTGATGCCCCAGCGCCACACATACAAGAACCCGTTTCCCAAGGGGTAGATCCAGTTCAGGTCGCCGGTGTGGGCGACGATGTCGGTCTCCAGTCCGTTCTGCCAAAAAAGGACACTGGGGTCGTTGCCCGGCACCCAGCGGTGCAGATGGACAGCACCTTTGGGGTTCCCGGTGGTGCCTGAGGTGTAGCAGAAGAAAGCGATGTCGGTGCTTTTTGTCGGCTCAATCGTTACCTCTGGCTTGGTTTCCTTCATTAAGGTTCCATACGTAAGCTCGTCACCCTGGGCGTCACCGACTATGATGACATGTTGTAGGCTCTTACAATTCTTTTGGATCGCATGTACCTCTTTCGCGAACCTGGGTGTCGTGATCACTGCTTTGGCGCTGCTGTCGTTAATGCGATACTCCACTTCATGTTCACGGAACATCACGCTCGAGGGGATCGGGACCGCACCAATCTTTACTCCACCAAGAAATGATATCTGGAACGCGGGGATGTTGGGGAGGCGGATCAGGAACCGGTCGCCTTTCGAAAGTCCCAGCTGTTTGAGGACGTTTCCGAACTTGTCCGTGAGAATCTTAAGGTCACCGAAGGTGTACCGCTCGGTCGACCCAGCCGCGTTCTCCCAGAGGAGCGCGAGCTTGTTGCGGTTCTTGGAGGCCGCATGCTTGTCAACAACGTCAGCCCCGATGTTGTAGTTGCTTGGGATGTCCCACTTCCACTGCTTGTAGACTTTGTCGTACGCAAACTCCCCCATGCGTGATGCACCTTCCACTTATGGAATAATAATAGTACAATGAAGTTTTAGGCAAGCAGGCTTGCAGAGATCACCATGCGCTGCACCTCGGAGGTGCCCTCGTAGATCTCCGTGATCTTCGCGTCCCGGAAGAGCCGCTCCACCGTGTATTCCTTGGTGTACCCGTACCCGCCGTGGATCTGCACCGCTTTGATGACCGCTTCCATCGCGGTCTCTGAGGCGAAGAGCTTCGCCATCGCGGCTTCCTTGGAGAACCGCTCTCCCTTGTCCTTGGTGTAGGCCGCATGATACACGAGGTACCGTGCTGCCTCGATGCGGGTCGCCATGTCCGCAATCATCCATTGGATCGCCTCGTACTTCGAGATCGGTTTGCCGAACTGCTCCCGCTGCTTCGAATACGTGATGCTTTCATCAAGGGCGGCTTGGGCGATGCCCACCGCTTGCGCCGCAATCCCAATCCTACCTCCATCAAGAGTGCTTAAGGCGATCTTGAACCCATCGCCTTCCTTCCCAAGCAGGTTCTCCTTGGGGACCTCCATGTTCTCGAAGAGCAGCTCCGAGGTCTGCGAGGCGTGGATGCCGAGTTTATCGAAAACACTACCGACTTTGAATCCTTTGAAGGAGCTTTCCACGATGAACGCACTAAGACCCTTTGTACCAAGATTTTTATCGGTAACGGCAAAGAGGATGATGATACCAGCCTTCGGGCCGCTGGTGATGAACGTCTTGTCTCCATTGATGAGGTAGTGGTTTCCCTTAAGAATAGCAGTGGTCTTCATCGCACCAAGGTCGGAACCTGCATTTGGCTCGGTGCCAGCGAACGCGCCGATTCTTTCGCCTCTCGCTAGAATCGGGAGATACTTTTTCTTCTGCTCGTCGGTGCCATACTTCATAATCGGCCATGCAGCAAGTGAATTATGAACCGAGGTGATAACACCGGTGGACGCGCATTTCCGTGAGATTTCCTCAATCACGGTCGCGTAGCTGATTGTGTCCAGGCCAGCGCCCCCGTATTCAGAAGGAATAATAACACCAAGTAAGCCGAGTTTAGCCATCTTCTCCAGCGTCTTCGTCGGATACTCCCCGGTCTTGTCAAGCTCAGCAGCGAGAGGTGCGACCTCTTTTGCAGCGAATTCCCGGACCATGTTCCGTATCATTTTCTGCTGTTCGTTCAGTTCTAGTTTCATGGGGGTTGGAATCAAATCATATGACATAAAGGTTTCTATTTCTATCCTAAGAACGACTCGTTTTCCCCGCTTAAACACCAAGAAAAGAAAGGGATATAATACGGTAGAAGTTTTCAAGTTTCACCATGGCAACACAGAAAGGTCTCGTTCACGTCTACACGGGAGACGGAAAAGGAAAAACAACGGCGGCGATCGGGCTCGGTATTCGTGCAGTCGGCGCTGGTTTACGCGTCCACATGATCCAGTTCATGAAGGGACGGCGATACAGCGAGATCGATGCCATAGAAAAAATACCAGGGTTCACGGTCATACAATTCGGCAGGGACGAGTTCGTCTCAAAAAAGAAACCAGAACAAATCGACATCGACCTCGCACAGAAGGGACTCGCCCATGCTCGAGAAGTACTGAGGAAGCACGAGTACGATGTCGTCATCCTTGACGAGATTAGTGTCGCGGTTGACTACGATCTCATCTCCGTGACTGATGTCCTGAATCTCATCGCCATGAAACCAGACCCCATGGAGTTGATTTTGACCGGGCGGTACGCAAGACCCGAGGTTGTCGAAAAGGCGGATCTCGTTAGCGAGGTACTGGAAATCAAACACCCATACCAAAAAGGAGTCCCTTGCAGGAAAGGGATCGATTGGTGACCGAGAGGATACCTATGGAGAATAAAGAAAGGACCAAACCAACAAAGCACCCATCGACAGTAGAGGCACCACTTGACCAAACCACACGAACTGAGAATCCAGGGCACCACACCTTCCATAAAAACCTCTCGAACCTCGATATCAAAACCGTGTACACTCCCGAGGACATCAAAGACGAAAACTTTGATGTCGACATCGGTCTTCCAGGAGAATTCCCGTTCGTCCGGGGCGTCCACCCCACGATGTACCGCGGCCGCCTCTGGACCATGCGCCAGTTCGCTGGCTTCGGCAGTGCAGAGGAGACCAACAAACGATACCATTTCTTGCTGGACCACGGTGAGACGGGGTTAAGCGTCGCGTTCGACTACCCGACTTTATACGGGTACGACACCGACCATCCGCTGGCCCGAGGTGAGTTCGGGAAATGCGGTGTCGCGATCTCCTCGCTCGTCGACATGGAGCTCCTCTTCCATAACATCCCTCTCGACAAGATTACGACTTCGATGACGATCAACGGACCAGCCGCTATCATCTGGGCGATGTACATCGCCAATGCAGAGAATCAGGGCATCAGCAAGAATAAGCTCGGCGGTACGATCCAGAACGACATCCTCAAGGAGTACATCGCACAAAAATCCTATATCTTCCCGCCCGAACCGTCGATGAGGCTCATTGTCGACACCTTCGAGTATGGGTGCAAGCACGTGCCGAAATGGAACACCATCAGCATCAGCGGGTACCACATCAGGGAGGCAGGGTCGACCGCGGTGCAGGAGCTCGCCTTCACACTCGCGGACGGTCTTGAGTACGTGAAAGCAGCGACGAAGCGAGGTCTTGAGATCGATGCCTTCGCTCCTCGGCTTAGTTTCTTTTTCAATGCACATAATGATTTCTTCGAGGAGATTGCAAAATACCGGGCAGCTCGGAGGATTTGGGCACACGAGATGAAAAAACTCGGTGCGAAAAACCCACGGTCACTGTGGATGCGGTTCCACACCCAGACCGCCGGATGCTCGCTTTCCGCGCAGCAACCAGAAATCAATATCGTCCGGGTCACCATGCAGGCGCTCGCGGCAGTACTCGGCGGGACCCAGTCGTTACACACGAACTCCATGGATGAAGCACTCGCGTTACCCTCAGAAAAGGCGGTGCGGATCGCCTTGCGTACTCAACAGATCATCGCGGAGGAAACCGGGGTGAC
>DATKKD010000230.1:0-3392 GCA_035543435.1 Thermoplasmatota archaeon | reverse complement strand
CTCAACCAATGTTCCGATTTTTCCTTAAAAGTTTTCCCGCGGGAGGCCGAAGGCGAGGGTTTCACATTCTTTCTGACTCACCGTTGGAATCAAGAAAGCCTCGCCGGTCTAGGCTGCCTCTGGACAAACCTCCGCAAACCGGCAGCTCAAACACTCCCTGAGAACAGGCCTCGCCGGAAAATCCTCGTACTCATAACTCACGTTCATCGCTTCGAAATCCGTCGTGATCGTTTCCTGTATCTCGCACAACTGCTCTTCGAAGAACGGATACGGCTTTGTCTCACCGGTTTTTAAGAAAACGAGTTCGCTCTTGATCTCGTCGGGACTCTTGTTATAATACTGCATCGCCCAGAGCACATACGCTGCCATCTGCAGTTCGGTCTCGTATTTGTCATTGTCGGTACCGGTCTTCCAGTCGGTCAGGACAATCGTACCGTTCTGCATCCTGCTTGCAAAATCCACTTTGACCAGAACGTCTACGTCCCCGATGGAAAATCTATCGTATTCCTCATGCCGCAGGGGTTCCCTGTCCCGGTATTTCGGCCAGATAGTTCCAAAGAACATTTCCAGGCATACCTTCCCGTTCTTTTCGAGTGCGATGAAAAACTGTACATCGACCGGCTCGCCATGCCGGTATTCGGTGAACAGCTCGTCGGCCATCATCCTGTTCTGGGCGATCTTCCGGGAGAAGAGGTCCACGGCACCTGCGGGGTCCATCGGTTTCCGGTTGCAGTGGAGTCCGATCTGCTGGTCAAGAATCTCGTGGATTATCTGTCCCTGCAGGACGAACCTAGAGTTATAGTTTTTTAACAACCTGATTTGATTAGCTTCAACAGGTCTGGGGGACTTGAGATAGGGTGCGACATAATCGTAGTAGTACTGGCGTCGGCACCGCTTCCATATGCGGTGTTTTGAGAAAGACCAGAAATTATTTTTGAAAAAATAGTTGTCTAACTCTGCCATAGTTCACCCATTGCAGGGGTGGGATATATTGGTGTGGCTGATGGGGTGAAAGTAAAAGTGTGAGTTATGGCCCGCTCCTGCCGGAATATCCCTTCTCTTCATCAGGCGCCCGGTTCATCGGAAACCCGTTCTAATCTCATCGAATTCGATGGGATTAAAAATTTGGGTTGTCCTTCATACAGACAAATCAAATCCCAGCTCTCAAACCTCATTCCCCTTCCTGAATGCATCCTTATTCGCATCCGGCTGCTGGTGGTACTCGATCAGCCTCCTGACCTCGTCATAGACCTTCTCCTTGTCCTTTGCCCCGGTGAAGAGGATCCTGACCCCGTCGATGTCGTCTTTCAGGTACGCCGCCTCGTCGTAAACGATGAGCATGATCATGTCGTCGGGACCAAACATGTGTTCCTCGGCCTCTCCGGTCATATATCGTTCGCGCTGCTCCTTTGACGGTGCAGTAAATTTGTTCTCGAAACGGAAGACGCCCATGCTGTTAGCCCTACCTGAACGAATCAGTATTCAGGTACCCCTTTTTCACCGAACTCATCCAGAACTCAAGAACTTCCGGTGTGAATACGTCGAGCGTCTTGATAATATTGTAAGCAAATTCTGCAAAACCCAGGGGGTTCGCCGTGATGATCCCGCCGTCGATCACGCTGGGCTCGTGTACGTAGTGTTCCCGGCCACGATAGTGCGGTGCAAGGCTCGCAAGATTTCCCGGACCGGCACTGGTATGCCGGATCGTGTCGAGGAACCCGTGTTTCGCAAGGAATACCGTGGCTCCGCATATGGCGGCGACGGGGATTTTGTTCCTCATGCAGGATTCGATGAGCGGGACGAGCTGAACGGGGTCGTTTTTTTCGTACAACGTCGAGCCGGGAAGGATGATCATCGCGGTGTCCGCCGATCCGATCTCCGTGATGTCGGTATCGGGGTGGATGGTCAGGCCTCCGAATGTTTTTACGGGATCCTTTGTAAGACCGAACGTGATAACCCGGTAACTGTTCTTTTTCGGGATCACGGTATACCGGTCAGAAATCATGGCGATCGCGAGTGCCGGCTCCCAGTCGGCCATGTTCTCGCAGACGAAAAGATAGACGTTTTTCTCCATCAGGCTAATTCACGGTTAAGGGTTGCATAAGATCCTAATAAAAACGAGTGGATGCGGTGTGAAAGTAAGAAGAATATTTGTTTGTTTGGTATTCGAATGGTTTTCCATGGATTAGGTGCGTATTACTCTTTCAGAATTCGTCATCCCCATCAGAATACTGCGGAATGGCCTTTCCCTCCGACTTATTAAGATTTGGATACAATTGTCCTGGTCTGGGATCGCCAATTTCCTTGAGTTCGACCTGAAGTACCATTCGTCTCCGTAATCGAAAAAAAGAGCATTTTCTTTCCCTTTTCCCGGAATGCATCACTAACGGGAGTCTCCACAACTCCCTTGAATTCGGGTCGTATTTTCCGAATTCAATTTCAGGATCGTCCACGAAGAGTTCGTATCCTTCGTTGGATTCGTAAAAATTTTTAAAATTACTGTAAAATCCGAACATATGGTCGAATTCGAATCGGAATGCACGGCAGATCTCGGCAGCAAATTCAAAAAGAGTAACTTGTCCGGCACAAGAATGACTCGGTACGGTCGGCCTCTGACCATACCCTCGCGGTCGCTTTGAATGACTTTGAAAGTGAAAATCCGCTCGCCAGGTTCTGCCTCTCGCCGGTGCATGGGAATTTTATGGTATGGGTTTATTGATCCCATCATTGATTTGAATATGAACCGGTTACTATTTCAGGATGACTTACCCTTTGTGAGAATTCCTGAATTTAATGTGCAATGATTAAAACATGGGATTCCGAGGATTTGGACATAAATTACGTCCTTGAGGATGGGATCACGGATCAGAGGTTTCAAAGCAGCATCGGTGACGAGATCTACCTTGCGGTTGAAAAGATCTTCGAGATATAACCTCGTCCCCATAAAATTATCGAATGTTTTCTTCCCTTCCTGGAATGTAACAAGAACATCAACATCACTGTCCTCCCGCTCTTCTCCACGTGCGAAAGAGCCGAAAATACCAATTTTTGCGACTCCGAACTTTTTCCTGAGTACAGGCTCGTGCTGACGAAGAAGGTCAAGTGGTCTTTTATCCTTGTGTTCGGTGGTTTGTGGGTTCTCGTTATTAACGCATTGAGGCAATAAATGGGGAAAATAGTTTGAAGATTGAGAAAAATAGTGTCACGTGGTAAAGGGTGCCATACCTCAAAACCCCATCTTCCCCGGCAACTCCTTCGCCCACTCCGCAATTGCCGTCCAGTCGCGGAAGTCCCCGACCGGTGATTTCACGTTCTTTATCATCCATCGCTGGAGCCACCCGAGATTCGCCGGGTCCAGCCTGCCCGCGAACATCGCCTCCGCAACAGGCTGC
>DATKKD010000229.1:0-2857 GCA_035543435.1 Thermoplasmatota archaeon | reverse complement strand
GGTGGACGAGCCTGACGTGTACGCGTACGGATGGGGGAAGAACATGTCCGCGATCTACAACTGGCGCGGCGATGACACGATCAGCGACGACACCGCGCGGTACATCCATCCGCAGGACCGCATCACGGTCACCTTCACGGTCAAGGATTCCTTCTTTCAACCCGTGGACGGCGCACGCGTGCTCGTGCTTGTCAAAGGACCCAAGGACATCAGCTACTACAAGGACCTGATCTGGGAAAAGATCCAAGGGCTCTGGGACAAGCTCCCTAACTTCCTGAAAGGCAGGATGCTATCCTACCTCTTTGACAAGCTGAAGCAGCGGTACGACGAGATCCCCACGGAGATCACCGGCGTCACCATCACCACCTGGAACTACACGGATCTTCAGGGGCGCTGCAGCTTCCAGCTTGGGAAGAACCTCGAGTACCTGTTCCTTATCCAAGAGGGGCATTTGAAGGCGCCCTGGCAGCTGGCGCGACACAACGTGCTACGGTCCCTGAGCTCGCACACCGATAAAGATTTTCATATCCTTCTTACTGATTTCACCAACAAACCACAACGTACCGCGAAGCGGACGTTGCCCCCTGGTGACTGCCTTTTTATCGGTTCGATTACGAGCACCGCGTATCAAGTGCAGAAGAATTTCTATACGAATGGATATGGAACGCAAGAGGTTCCTGGGATGGTGGATTGTTTCTTTGTTGATTCCCAGAACTTCGAGCGGTACAAAGCCGGGAAACCGTTCACCTGTTACAACGAAAGCGAGATCGTACATCAGGCTGCCTTCACGGCCTCCACCATTTCACAGGACTGGTACCTGGTGCTGCGGAACCATGCGCGGCTCACCACGGTGCGGGTCACGGTTTCGCTACAGGTCGCTGTACCGACGGACCAGCAGCGTGTGCAGATTGTGACGCCGAGCACCTCGCTGTTTACCCAGCCGATCGTGAATGTTGACGACCTTGTCACCATTACTGGAGTCTCCACTGGTCCGTTGACGCTGACCATAGGGTCTGACACTCATGACCTTGGCCCGGTCGACGGATGCTGGTCGTACCAATGGGATACTCATGGGACGTTGCCAGAACAGCTGTACCAAGTCACCGCATCCTGTGGAGGAGCGAGTGATTCCCTCAAGATACTCGTGCAAGACAGCATCCCTCCGTGGGTCGTGATCACATTCCCGCTACCTGATTCCATCGTCGGGAGAGGAATCCTGAACCTGTCTGGTTACAGCGGTGACAATGTCGGTGTCAATCGCGTCGAGGTTAGCGTCGATAACAGTTCCTGGGTCACGGTGAACGGGACGGATTCATGGACCGGCTACTGGGATCTGAGCGGATTTCCCCTCGGCGATCATGCTTTAAATGCGAAGGCGATCGACGACCAGGGGCTCGTTGCGACATGGACGTGCTCGTTTGTGATTAACGAGTCCGGGCATCAATGGGGGCCCCAGATCGAAGAGCTGTATTGCCTCCCCGACAACGTCACGAACACCAGTAACGTGATCATCTATGCGAATGTGAACACCACAGGTCCATATGCGCTTGCCCACGTGCTTCTGGTTTGCGACAACGGGTCGGGTACGACCGTATATACCATGTACCATTATGGTGTGTCTCCTGTGCAGGAACGACACGAGGAGGATCCCCTACGGAATCAGTCCAATGCTCCCCTATATGGGAAGGAATTTGGGCAAATCCCGTCTGGGACGACCATCGCGTACTGGATTATTGCGGTGGACACCGCTAACAACACCAGGCAATCTGAGGTCTTTTCGTTCGCCGCCCCCTAGAAGCAGTGGCAACATCTCTTTATAAAGCACGTCGTTGAAAACTTTTAAATGAAGATGAGACATCCTATCTCAAAACCGAACCAAGGAGACGCGAACCATGAGTCCCATCGATAAACCGAGAAAAAGAGTTGGAAACCCCGAGCAAAAACAACCGAGATCCACACGGAAATGGATCTACCTTGGGCTAATCATCGCTGTTGTGGTGATTGCTGCCGTGGCGATTGTTTTTATTTTGTCACAATCACCGAATAAACCGAATACTAATGGATCGACCGAGGGGAGTCCCTATGCAGTGCTTGATACATCCTTGGGAACCATCACAGTAAAACTTTACAGCGAAGAAACACCAATTACGGTGGGTAATTTTATTAATTTATCAAAAAGTGGTTTTTATAACGGGACACTTTTCCACAGAATTTCCCCTGGTTTCATGATTCAAGGGGGGGATCCGAATTCCAAGGACAGTGATCCGAGCAATGATGGACAGGGAGGTCCAGGATACACGATACCCGATGAAATTCGTTCTAATTTGAAAAATGTTCGAGGAATGATGGTGATGGCAAACTCAGGGACTGCCAATAGCGCAGGAAGTCAATTCTTTATCTTAGTTGCCGATGCTTCCTGGTTAGATGGGAGTTTCACCATCTTTGGCAATGTCACCCAAGGGATGGATGTTGTCGATGCTATCGCCAATACCCCAAATGACGGACGATATAATCCATCGCCTGGCGGTGGACGTCCATTGACTGATGTTGTTGTCATTGGTATCAGGATTATCTATCAATAAACAAAAAGGATTGGTGAGATATGATTAATCGAAAAGCAACGGTTGAGACCACAAAAGGTACATTTGTCATTGAACTGTACGAGGACAAAGCACCAAAGACCACAGAAAACTTCATCCAGCTCGCGAACAAAGGCTTCTACGACGGGCTCATCTTCCATCGGGTAATCCCGCAGTTCATGATCCAGAGCGGTTGCCCGAAGGGCAATGGCACCGGTGGGCCAGGGTACACGATCAAGGACGAGTTCCATGGCGCGTGTAGCAACGTGCGCGGCACG
>DATKKD010000228.1:0-4869 GCA_035543435.1 Thermoplasmatota archaeon | reverse complement strand
GCGCCGATGATTGGACTTTTCACCTGCGCTTTCCGACCGAAGTCATCGTCACGATCAATGTTGAGGATAAGGGTTTTCGCCATTGTTTTTAGAATTAATACTTAGTGCTATATATAAGATTTATTCTGAGAGAAGCAAAGTTGAAAAAAATTTCCGAATGAGATTCCAATAAAATACAACTGTTTTGAGTACAAAACAGAGAAATCTTTTTAAAGAGCCTGTCGTATGAAAAATGCATCGGGGGTATTATCGTATGAAGAACAGGTACCTGATTTATTTCATATTGTACGGAGTATTTCAGGGAATCTTTTATGGGTGTCTTTTCCATCTGGGCTGAGGAAAAACTTCACCAAAATCAAATATACCTGCATTCTATTTCTCCTCGCGTATGCCCCTTGTCAGCTTTGATTATAAGGATTTCATCCATTTGCTGGGATACGACATCCCAAAGGAGAGGTTGATTGAAAGATTACCGATGATTGGTGGGGACTTCAGTCATGCGGAAGGCGATGAGATCAACATCGAGTTCTTCCCGAACCGTCCTGATCTCACCTCAGTAGAAGGGATTGCGCGTGCCTCGCGTGCATTCTTCGGGTATAAAACCGGGCTTCAGACCTATCCGCTGCATCCTTCTGATATTACCCTTCGCGTCGAGGCATCGGTGAAACCTATACGACCTTTTGTTACGACTGCGTTAGTAAAAAATATACAGATAACCGATGAGCTTATCGTCTCTCTCATGGGGCTCCAGGAGAAACTCCATATCGGCCTTGGACGGAATAGGAAAAAGGTCGCCATTGGAGTGCACAACGCTGAACCAGTCACCCCACCGTTCACCTATAAAGCGGTGGATCCTGATGTCGTCTCGTTTGTCCCACTCGCAAAAGATGAGTCGATGACGTTGCGAGAAATCCTTCATCGCCATGAGAAGGGGATTGGGTACGCGCATCTGCTCGCATCATATTCAAAATATCCTTTGATCGTCGATGCACATGACAACGTGCTTTCGTTTCCCCCCATCATCAACGGGACATTAACCGAAGTGACACCGGACACGAAGAATATCTTTATTGACGTCACCGGAACCGACCGTAAGGCAATCAATTACGCACTGAATATTGTCACCACGGCCCTCGCGGAACGAGGTGGTACTATCTACCAAACAACAGTGCTTGACGAAGGAAAGAAACTTGTCTCACCAGACCTCACCCCTCAAAAGCAACAGGTATCGGTTGCCGACGTCAATAGGATTCTGGGAACCCGGCTGAAGGACAAAGAGGTGGCGACCTACCTGAAGATGATGGGCTACAATGCAACGAAAGGAAAACAAGGATCCCTTCTTGTCGAGGTTCCTGCATGGCGATCAGATATCCTACACGAAATCGACCTCATCGAAGACGTCGCGGTAGGGTATGGGTTCGATCGTTTCGAGACCGATTTTCCTAAAGCCTTAACGTTTGGTGGCACCCTTGCGCATCATAACCTCCATGAGCGGGTGCGTTCCGTGATGATCGGCCTTGGGTACAATGAAGTCACCACGTTCGTCATCTCAAATGAGAAGGACGAGACTCTCCGTCTGGGTCTTCCTCAGACAAGCATGGTTGAGATCGAAAACCCGATTGGCGAGGAATACAGTATACTTCGAGTGAGTTTGTTACCGTCACTGCTGAAGTTGTTGCGAGAAAATCGTCATCATCCGTTGCCCCAGCAGATTTTCGAAGTAGGGGTTGTCGTCGACCACCAGGCGAAGAATCAGCATCGTCTCGCGGGGATGAAGATTGACGCGAAAGCACATTTCACGGAATGCAAAGCTGTTGTCGAGACCGTGATGAGGGAATGTGGTGAGAAACTCATCATCAAAGAAGCAATGCACCCAGCATTCATCGACGGTCGTTGCGCGACAGTGACCCATAACGGCATGGATGTTGGCGTGTTCGGTGAACTACACCCCAGGACGATCCAGGAGTTCTCCTTGGAACACCCGGTGATTGCTTTTGAGCTAGAAATCGACGTCCTTGCTCGAACAACCAGTGTTTAGGTATAACGGGAACCATGCAGACAGATGCATCATCTGAGGCGCAGCGCACCTGGGATGCGATTGCGGAAAGCTTCGATAGTACCAGACGGAAGCCATGGAAGCAATGCATCGAATACATCACAACCTTAAAAAAAACCGATGTGGTCATTGACTGCGGATGTGGGAACGGTCGGCATTTGTTTCCAGCTGCTGTTCGTTGTTCCCAAGCGTTCGGGGTTGATATATCAAAGAAATTACTCTCCATTGTGCGACAGAGGACGGTGGAGAATAACCTTACGAACATCACGCTTTTACACGCGGACCTTGCCCATTTGCCGCTCCGGAACGATTCCGTTGATGCGGTCCTTTGTATCGCGTCGTTGCATAACATCAAGGGGCAAGAGAACCGTCGCGCTGCGCTACGAGAGATGCACCGCATCTTGAGGCCGCAAGCCACGGCTCTGGTGAGCGTGTGGTCACGCTGGCAGGATCGTTACCGCCGGTATTTCGCGAAGCAACTCTTTGTTCGCTCGTCAGAGCTTGGAGATATCGATATCTACTGGAGGCAGCATCACTTGAACGTCCCCCGGTTCTACCATCTGTATAGCAAACGCGAGTTTGTGCAGGAGCTTCGGGATGAGGGGTTCTTGATTGAGAACATCGAGGATGCACGACTCGCATCGAAGCGTTTCCCTGACAATTATTTTGCCACCGTACGAAAGATCCTTATTTGAAATAGAAGAGAAAAAACACAAGCAGCATCAACACGATTGCCGCCAAGATTAATGCTACCGTTATTTTCCATGAGGATCCGACGACGATTGGTATCGGGCCTAACAAGACGATCCCTCCTCCCTTCACGGTTGGTTTTTCATCCTTGTCCTGAAACAGACCCGTTGGCTCTGAGATAGTTGTCCTGGGGCTGAATCCGAGGACGAAGAGGAGGAACGCAAGGATGATGAAGAGAACTCCTATCGTAGCAACATAACCGGAACCGATTATGAAGGGAAAAACCAGGAAGAAGCCGACCTTCAGGTTGCCTTGGAGACCGCTGATGAGACAACAGATGATTCCAAGGAGAAAGAACATTACTGAAGCTGCATGGAGCCTGTTCATGCGTTCTCGAGACAAGTTCTATAGGTTTTCACCATGTTTGATAGAGCGCAGGCGATCGTCACCGGGCCGACGCCACCAGGTACGGGGGTGATGACAGAGGCTTTTTCCTTCACGTTTTGGAAATCGACATCTCCACGGATGCCTTCTGTGGTTTCGACGATGCCCACGTCGACGACGACCGCTTGGTTCTTTACATGCTCCGTTGTTATCAATCTGGGTACACCAGCGGCGGAGATCAAAACATCCGCGTTCTGCGTGTACTCCTTCAAATCCTTCGTGAAGACATGGCAGACCGCGACCGTTGCGTTGCGATTGAGGAGCAGTGCGGCCAGGGGTTTGCCCACGACCGTGCTATGGTTCACGATTACGACGTCTTTCCCCTGGAGTGAGATTTTTGTTTGTGCGAGGATCGTCAGAACCGCGAGTGGTGTACAAGGCACGAGATCCTCCTTGCCAATCATTGTGTTTCCAAGGTTCAGTGGATGGAATCCTTCGACGTCTTTTGCTGGGTCTATCGCAGCCATCAAATGTTCCGAGTGAAGATGGCTCGGCACCGGATACTGAATCAATATACCGTGTCTGCTCTCATCTGTGTTGAGCGTCCGAATCGCCTCTGTCACCTGATTTTCTGTGCACTCCGCATCAAAAGAAAGATGCTGGGTGCTGATTCCTATTTCTTTACACGCATTGTCGCGCAGTTTCAGATACATCGTAGAGGTCGGATCCTGCCCAATGGTAATTGTTGTGAGCAGCGGTTTGGTTCCATATTTTTTTTGAAGGTGCTGGATCTCCTTGGCAAGCGTTATTTTGATCTCTTTCGCTATTTTTTTACCGTCTATGACAGTAGTAACCATGGGCTATCTCGTAAGGAAAACCTTGGGTGATTTTTAATGCTTCTGCTTTTCTTTAAGAGAGAATACAAGTGTCACGACTATTTGTGTACCAATGGTTTTACCCCGATCGCGTAGAACTGCGGGAAGAAGTTTAGCTGGATGCCGTCATCCAAAGATTTCAGGTACTCGAACTCCCATTGGTCGATTTCTTTCTCAGTGAGACCCGCGTCCTTGAGTACCTTAATGTAGAAATCACGCGAGTGTAGGTAGTACTGCTTATCCTCTTCGCAGGACCAAATTCGGTTGTTGCCAATCCCGATGGTAGTCTGAAGCCCTGCGGTGACAAAGAGGGACCGTAGCTTCCTGCCGATGTGCGGGTCGCCCCCCTTCTTCTTTATTGCTTCCCCTGCGAAAAGCGGGTCCACCCGTGGGTTCTCAGGCCAGTGCAGTTTCCCACCGTAATCAGGCTCCAGTGAAGCAAGGACCTTGCCGTTGGGTCTGACCACTCGCGCCATTTCGCGTACGACCTGCTGCGGGTCGTCCGCCCACATGAGGACGAGGTTGCAGGTGACCAGATCAAAGGTGTTTTCAGGGAACGGCAGTTGCTGGGCATCCCCAAGGCACAGGCTCACGTTGTGATGGGTGGCGAGGATTTGCCTGGCGACCGCGAGCAGGTACGCGGAACCGTCCATGCCGATGACCGTCCCTTTGGTGAGACGTGCGATGTCCCTGGTGACTAGCCCTGAGCCGCAGCCGACGTCGAGCACGAGACGGGTGTCCTTCAGGCCGACCTGCAGATACAGGGGGAGTCGCTCCTCGGCAGTCTCGAGCGCCTGGAGCTCAAGCTTTTGTATAAAATCGGCAAGCTCCTGATTAGTGCGTTTGTGGAATCTCCCAGGGTTC
>DATKKD010000227.1:0-19967 GCA_035543435.1 Thermoplasmatota archaeon | reverse complement strand
TCGCATTTACGCCAAATTGCCATTTAAATAATCCAAGCCGTTTGTCTGTATAATTTGATAAAAAAGGAGAAGTATAATCTATTTTTATTTCTAACGAAAAGATATTAGACATGTTAGAATCGTATATCCACTCTAACAAATGTATTCCCAATGTGGATAGTGTAAACGGCTTCGTATAGTTAGTCCAATTACCGCCATCTATTCGATAATCGATAGAATGGACAGAGTCATTGAATGTTACCACAACAGGACTCCTATACCAGTTGTTATCCCCCATCCATCCTGAAAGGTGTGGGTCATCACGTATACCACAACAAGAAGAACCTTGTACACTTTTTGTTACTACAATATTTGTGAATGACCCAAGAACTAGTAGAGCCACAGCACAGATACTTCCGTCAATCAAAGTGTATTTGTTCATGTCTTTTCTCCCCGATACAATTTTATAATACTATTCTCCTATAAAAACATATCCCAAATGTAATTATATAGAATCGACAGAAGCCTTTTTTAGTATTTCAAGCCATTTAAATCCATCGATTTTTGACAATCCCGCGACTTCGCCAGGGGTCATACCAAGAGCCTGATGATTACGAACAAGATTATAATGAACTCTAAAACCTTCCATGATGTTACCGCATCCTTGCTCTTGATCGAACCCTCGCATAACTTTCGTGCGCTCCTTTTCGCTTCCGTGAAAACGCTCGATTTTATTGTTACTCAATGGGGCGCGGATCGAAGGAACATTGCAGTTCTGATTGATTTAGCCGGTACCACCCAGGTGAGTTTCTTTGGAGATGTTTTCTTCGATGGCTGAAAACCTCCCATAAGTTTAAAACCCACTATTCAATAAGAACACTATCGTGGAGAACATGAGTAGTCTGAGCAAGAAAATATTTCTCGTAGGTGCTTGTCTGTTGCTCATCTATGGGGTTTTTTTGGCAGCTATCGGATTGTATGAGGAATCGACTGGTGCCCTCACCCTCACATGGTGGTTAGCCCGGTTGACTCTGTTCCTAACAATATTTTCCACGACATTATTCCTAGGTTTCTATTTTCTTAATGATTCAAAATAGCGATATTTTTCACACCCATTCGTCTGCTAATATATATTCTTATATAGCAGTGAGCTCTTCTTTGGTGCATGGAAATGGTTCCTCTTGACGAGGTCGAGGAGACCTTGGAGTCTTGGAAGAAAAAGAAGAAGCAGAAACCGAGGAAGAAGAAGGAAGAGGATGAGGACGAGAAGAAAATCGTCTAACTGAGGATAGCCTCCTTGGTTTTTTGTTTAATAACGTGAATTTTTATAGCACGAGTGCCTATTACTGTGTGGGAGCAGACGAAGGTTTGAGAGGATGAAACTCACAAGTTCAGCATTCGTTCATGGGGCTACCATTCCTAAGGAATACTCGTGCGACGGGGGCAACAACCCTCCGGTTCTCAAGATCGCTGATGTCCCGAAGATGGCGAAAAGCCTTGTACTCATCATGGAGGACCCGGACGCCTCGAAGGGGACGTTTGTCCATTGGCTGGTGTGGAACATCGCCCCGGAGAGTCCCGTGCTTTCCAAAAAGGAGCTGACGAAATATTTTCAGGGGAAGAACAGCGCGGAGAAGATCGGGTATCTCGGCCCGTGTCCCCCGCACGGGACGCATCGGTATGTCTTTAAGCTGTATGCGCTGGACACAGCCCTTACGCTGCAGCCTGGCGCGATGAAGCAGCATCTCGTGGCGGCGATGGCCGGGCATGTGGTCGAGCAGGCGGAGCTTCTGGGGACGTACACGAGGTAAGGGTCCTGTCGTTTTTTTTGTTCGATATCAGAAGATTTTTATCTAGGATGACGATACTGTTTGTCTTGTAGGTGGAGAGGTATGACCACGACAGTTGAAGAATTCGGGCAGAACGCCGGGAAGGTTTGGCAGGCGTTATTCACGAAAGGGCCGTTGTCGCAGACGAAGCTGAGTACGACCACTACTCTAGACCAGTATCAGTTGCTGGTGGCGATAGGCTGGCTCGCCCGTGAGGATAAGATCTGTCGGCAGGGTACCGTGTATAAGCTGGGATCAACGAATCTCATGGAGAAGGTCGGCACCGACGCGGGGAAGGTCTGGATGGCGCTGTCAAAGAAACAGTCCGACGTCGATGTGTCGTCGCTGACGCGGCTGACGAGGATCCCGGTCAATGACGTGTACACGGCGCTTGGGTGGCTCGCGCGTGAGAACAAAATCGAGGTAAAAACCGACACGAGTCAGAAAAATCAGCAGATTAAGGTCATGTTAAAGTAAGGATTCTTCCTTTACTCGCCACTTATAGTCTGTTTCTTCCCTTTCTCTTTTTTATATAACTATTTCTTGTTTCTCCACGGTTCATTTTCTCGGAGGAAATGCCTTCATTTCGTTCGATTCACGCAACAGAAAAGGTTATTAACGATTGTTAATAATAGTATGATCAAGGTGGATGATATGACGGAGAATGCGTTCCTCACGGGCCCAGTGCGCCAGCATCTGGTGGACGTCTTTGAGCTGGTCAAGGAAGTCGTGCGCCTGCGTGAGGGTGTCTCACGGCCAGGGCTTGTGCTTGGATTGCAGGAACTCGGAGGGTCGTGGAACGGGTTCATCGGGGCGTACTACCCGATCACCTCGAACACCATCGTCATCAACAAGTCCCTGTTGCGGTGTCTCTCGGAACGAAACGAGACGCTCCTGGAGCCGTACGCCTTCCACGTGCTTCTGCATGAATACCTCCGATCCCTCGGCTATTTCAACGAGGAGACGACGCGTCGCAAGACCTACGAGATCAGCAGAAACCTCTTCGGAGAGAAGCACGTCGTCACGCGGCTATGTCTTTATTCGAATCAGTTCTCGCCGAGCATCGTGTACCCGATCTACGGCTGGCATCCGCCGAAGGAGATTTCCCCGATCGAGCTCATTGAATGGTACACGCCGAAGGGCATAAATTCTTCCTTCACCTGAGGTTGACCATAGGTCTTGTTTCAGAGGAAGAGTATCGAATAAAGATGACAAATAGGGTGTTTGTCAGGTGTATTTGAGATAAAGGTTGTCATTTTCCTTGTTGTCCCGACCTTTTATTCTTTTGGAAGAAATTGGATGAATGTTGGTAAATTACCAATAATTTTAAATAGGATGATACCTATAGGAATTTCTACCAATCTATCGATTCGCAGCACAACCTAAAGGAAACAAAGCTGCAGACCTGATAGAAGAAGAGGGAAGGAACTATGAAAACCACACACAAGAAAATAATCACGCTAGTCACCGCACTGGTCATGGTCATTGTCGGATTCGTCAGCCTCACCGGGTGCACCAGCCAACAGCAGACAAACCTCATAAGGATTGACGGGGCGTTCGCACTCCAACCCATGATGATAAAGTGGACGGACGAGTACCACAAGCTCCACCCGAACGTCACCTTCGACGTCCAAGCCTCGGGAGCAGGCGTCGGTATGAACCTGATGCTCGCCAGACAAATCGACCTCGCCATGCTCAGCAGAGCCATCAACAACTCCGAAGTCACTAAAGGCGCCGTTTACGTCTCCGTCGCCCGCGACGCTGTCTTCGCCACCATCAACTCCCAAAATCCCGTCATCAACCAAATCATGGCCAAAGGAGTCACGAAAAAGGAATTACGCCTCATCTTCATTAATGGCACCATCACAACCTGGGGCCAACTCGTCGGCAACCCGAACATCACAACGCCGATCAACATCTACACTAGAGGAGACGCAGGCTGCGGCGCCGCGGATACCTTCGCAAAATACCTCGGCAACTACAAACAAGGCAACCTCAGCAAACACGCCAAGAACGCACCCACCGGCGACGTCGAAATGGCACAAGACATCGTCGCTGATCCCGACGGCATCGGCTACAACAACATGGCGTACATCTATGACGCCAACGGCAACTTCCAATACAACGGCTCACTCCGACCCATCCCCCTCGATCTTAACAGCGACGGCATCCTCAACACCACTGAAAACTTCTACAACAACCGAGTCGCACTCCAGAACGCCATCAACACCAACTTCCTCCCAGCACCGCCAGCCCGTGTCGAGAACCTCGCCGTCTACCATAACTTCAGCGGACCCGTGAAAGCGTTCGTCCTGTGGATCCTCAACGCATCCGGCGGACAACAGTATGTCTCGTCCACCGGCTACGTCGCACTCCCCGCGGACATCATCCAACAACAAATCACCTACATCGAAACAGGAATACGACCTCAATAAAAAAGAAGTAAGACACAATGAGAACCAAAGAACACAGACGCATTAGAAAAATTATGGACTACGTTGGCACAAAACTCATGCTAACAGCCACCCTATTCGTCTGCGTCCTCTTTGCGGTTCTCTTCTTCTTTTTCTTATTCGAATCCTTCCCCATCTGGCAGACCCACTCCATCCTAGAAATCCTCTTTTCACCCACCTGGAACCCAGAATTCGGACAATTCGGCCTCTACGCCATCATCGTCACCGGCATCGCTCTCATCATCGCTGTCCCCATCTCCCTGCTCTCCGCCATCTACATCGCCGAATACGCCCCCCTGAAAACCCGGAAATTCTTCCGTCCTTTCATCGACGTTCTCGCCGGTGTCCCCTCCGTCGTCTACGGCCTCTGTGCCTTCCTCTTCATCGTCCCCATCACGAAAAACTACATCGCTCCCTTCTTCGGCGTCCACAACAGCATCGGATTCTGCGTCTTCAGCGCAGCCCTCATCCTCTCCGTCATGGTTTACCCCATCATCATCTCGCTCTGCGTGGAATCCTTCGACGCCATCCCCCTCTCACTGAAAGAAGCATCACTCTCCGTCGGCGCCACCAAATGGGAGACCGTCAAAAAAGTCGTCTTTCGCGCCAGCTCTACGAACATCCTCGCCGCTATCCTCCTCGGTTTCGGACGCGCCTTCGGTGAAACCATCGCCGTCGCCATGGTCGTCGGCAACCTCCCCAACATCCCCGCCAACCTCTTCCAAGCCGGACAAACCCTCGCCTCACTCCTCGCATCGGGACTCGCTGAGATCATCTCCATCCCACTCTTCGAAGCCGCCTTCCTCACCGCAGCCTTCATCCTCTTCATCATCGTCCTCATCTTCAACATCCTCGGCATCCTCGTCCTCAGACGCGCACACAAGAGGTGGAGCTATTGAACCTCAGAGTCCTTGAAGAACGCATCTTCAAAACACTCATGTACATCTCCATCGCCATCGTCATCGGCAGCCTCGTCATCATCATCGGACTCGTCATCTACCACGGCGCACCCTCCATCACCTTTGACATCATCACCAAAACACCAACCTCTGCAGACTACGTAGGCCAAGGCACCGGAGGCATCCTCAACGCCATCGTCGGCTCCATCCTCCTCGCACTCCCCGCCACCGCCATCGCCTTCATCATCGGCATCGGCATCGCCCTCTACCTCCAAAACGACTTCTCACACAGCATCTTCTCCACCACCGTCCGCTTCATCCTCGACGTCCTCTGGGGCATCCCCTCCATCCTCTACGGCACCTTCATTTTCATCATCATGATCCTCATCGGCATGCGCCAATGCCTCCTCACCGGCATCCTCGCCCTCACCCTCCTCGAAATCCCCATCATCACCCGCTACATGGACGAATCCATCAAAATGGTCCCCATGGGTCTAAAAGAAAGCTCCTACAGTCTCGGCTCCACCAAATTCGAAACTGCAGTCAAAATCGTGCGCCGCCAAGCCTTCCCTGGCATCCTCGCCGGCGTCCTCCTCGGCCTCGGACGCGGCATCGGCGACGCGGCCGCACCCCTCTTCACCGCAGGGTACTCGAACAACCTCCCGGGTTCTGTCTTCGATGGAACCGCTTCGATGCCGGTCCTCATCTTCAAATACTTCTCCTCACCTTATGCAGCCGTCCGCGAACGCGCCTACGCCGCCGCCTTCATCCTTTTCATCATCGTCTTGTTCATCAGCATCATCACACGTACCCTAACAAGACGCTATAAACGACACCTCATCAAATAAAAAAGAAGGAAAACTCCCATGACTTCCCAACATATCCAAATCGAAACCCGGCACCTCAACGTCGAATTCCACGCCAACCCCGTTCTCAAAGACGTCAACATTACCATCCCTAGCAAACAACTTACCGCTATCATTGGGCCCTCAGGCTGCGGTAAGACGACGCTCCTCAAATCCTTCAACAGACTCCTCGAAATCCAAGAAAACGTCAAAGTCACTGGTGAAATCTTGGTCGATGGCAAAAACATACTCAACCCCCACCTCAACGTGCCTGACATCCGCAAGAAAATGGGCCTGATCAGCCAAAAACCCTACCCACTCCCGATGAGTATCTATGAAAACGTCGCCTACGGCCTGCGCATTCACCACAAGAAAAAAGGAGAAGCCCTCGACAAATCCGTCCAACACTGCCTCGAAGAGGTCGGTCTCTGGACCGAAGTCAAAGACCGCCTCCACGACCCAGCCACCAGACTCTCCGTGGGCCAACAACAACGCCTTTGCCTCGCGAGAGCCATCGCTGTCCAACCTGAAGTCGTTCTCTGCGACGAACCCACCAGCGCCCTCGATCCCCTCAGTGCAAAGCAAATCGAAAAACTCCTCCTCACCCTTAAAAAAGACTTCACCGTTATTCTCGTCACCCACACTTTACGACAGGCGAAGCGCGTCGCTGACTATGTTGTCTTCCTCTACTTCGGCATGGTCGTCGAACAAGGGCCAGCCGACCAAGTCTTCAACGACCCGAAAAGCCCAGAGATGAAAGCATACCTCAGCGGAGAAATCAGTTAAAGGGAATGAAAACGAGAGTGAAAACTATGAAAATCGATCTTGAACAAGTGAAATGCATTAAAGAGACAGCGATCACGATCCGCGGCTCACGCCGGCGCATCACGGTCCCGTCCGAGGTCGTCGACCTTCTCAAGCTCAAGGACGGCGATAAGCTGCGTTGGGTAGTGCTCAATAACCGTACGATCTCCATCACCAAAGTGAAATAGAACAGGATAGCGCTTCAACCTCGCTGCTCCCGCCATAATTTTATATACATAGATGAATATAACTCGCTCGATGGATGCGTACGTGGCCGGCAGCAACCCGCTCTTTGTGAAAAACACGCCCGCTCCCAGGATACACGACCGCAAAACCAGTGTTTTCCTCATACATCGCCTCGCAGGACAAGGTTAAGTACGACCACTATAAAATTAGTGCCACAGTGAAACAAAAAGTGGAAGAGGAATGGGGATTCGCACTCAAGGAATTCGGGTACTAGGACGAATCCTTGAAGCCTTTTTTCCTAGGTGCTCGCGTCGAGTTCATGGCCGTACGCGTGCTTCGGCGTGATAGCGCCGGCGACCCCGGCCGCGACCGCAATCTTCACGATATCACCGACGAGGAACGGAATCAGTCCCATCATGAGCAGGGTCCAGAGGTCCACCGCAGTGCCTGTCGTGAAGAACACCCAACCGTACAGTCCCAGCAGCCCAAGCCCGAAGACGATACCGAAATTCGCAACCAGCATCAAGGCAAACATCGTGAGGTATCGTCGTGACTTCACGTACTCATCCATGAAGTACCCCAGGAAGAAGCTTGCGATGATGAATCCGATCAGGTACCCCCCAGTGGGACCAAGCAGATACGAGAACCCCGCATGGAATCCTGCGAACCACGGCATCCCCAAAAGGCCGACACCGAGGTAAAGGCTCTGGCTGATGCCGCCCCACCATTTCCCGAGCACGACCGCGCCGAGCACCACCGCGAAGGTCTGCCCGGTGAGCGGCACCGGCGACCACGGAAGGTACAGGCGGACCTGCGCGAGAAGCCCGGTGAGACAGGCAAAGCTGAACGCAAGCATCAGTTTGTAGGAAAACCCAAGCTCGTACCGCCATTTGAAGAACCGGTACCGCAGGAGTTTATAGTTGTTGATAGAGAGTGTCACGTCCATGGTTCTCAACCTCATTTTCTCGATGAAATCCATTGGGTGTAACAGATACCTCTAAAAGAAGTTTTTGCCTCAACGATAGGGAGGCAGCGATTGAGAGAAAACCTACTTAAGCACCCCTCGATATACAGCACTCCATGGTGCAAGCGCCCCGCGGAACACGGGATTTTACTCCAGAAGAGATGCAGAAGCGTCGCTTCATCGAACAGACCATGGCCCGGACGTTCCAATCCTTCGGGTACGGGGAGATTCAGACACCCACCTTCGAGAACCTGGAGCTCTTCACCGCAAAATCAGGAGACTCCATCATCGACGAGATTTACGTGTTCACAGACAAGGGTGGCCGACAGCTCGCCCTGCGACCGGAGCTCACCGCCCCGGTGATCCGCTGCTACGTCGAACGACTGCAGATGGAACCCAAACCACTCAAGTTGTACTATTTCGGGGACTGCTACCGGTACGACCGGCCGCAGAAGGGGCGCTACCGGGAGTTCCAGCAGGCTGGCTGCGAGCTCATCGGCGCGGACACCCCAGAGGCGACCGCGGAGCTGCTCGCCTGCGCGTTTTCTCTTCTCAAAAACATCGGGTTGCAGAACATCAGGATGAACATCGGCAACCTCACACTGGTGAGCCGGCTCTTCGCACACTTCAAGATCGAAAAACCAGCCCAAAAAACCCTGTTGCCCTTGATCGACAAATCCCTGTTCGACGACCTCCACCTCGCGCTAGGCGACAGCGGACTCTCCGAGGAAGCCTCAGGCCAGTTCCTCCATCTCCTTCAGACGACCTCCCTTTCTGAGATCAAGGAGTTCTTCCACGGCGACGAACTCGCTGCTCACGAGCTGGTACTCATGGAGACCGTGCTTGGCATACTTTCGGATGCGTTCCAAGTGACCGAATATGAGATTAAATTAGGGATCGTGCGCGGCCTTGACTACTACAAGGGCATCGTGTTTGAGATCGATGCGCCCGTGCTTAGCGCGGAAAAGCAGCTCTGCGGCGGCGGGTCATACGAGCTGGTATCGCTCTTCGGCGGCACCGAGGTCCCAACCGCCGGGTTCGCGATCGGGTTCGACCGGACGATCCTTGCGCTCGAAGCGGAGGGGTTCGTGTTCCCCAGACAATCCCTCGATATCTATATCATACCGGTCAGCCAGGACATGATCCCGACCACGATTACGATCGCACAGCAGCTCCGCAAGGAAGGCGTCAGCGTTGATTTCGACCAGCTGCGGCGAGGTATGGGCAAATCCCTGAAGTACGCCGCCGCACGCAACGCGGAAAAGGTCATCATCGTAGGACCAAAGGAGCTGGAGCACCAGAGCGTGACCCTGCGGGATATGAAGACAGGAACGCAGGAGATCGTCCCCATCGCCAAGATCCTTTCCACCCTGAAACCATAACTCCCTATGACACGACAGGTTTTCATCATCGACACCTCTGCGATTCTCTCGGGGAAGCCCATCGACATTCCGCAAGGGATCCTTGTGACGACCCCTGGTATCGCTGAGGAATTTTCCCCTGGCGGACGGGATTATCGTACGTTTCAGCTGCTCCAGGAAAAAGGGTTGCAGGTTCACATCCCAACAAAGGCGTCGCTTCGTCGGGTTCAAGACTGCGCCAAGAAGACAGGCGACGACCGGCGCCTCTCCACCGCGGACCGGGAGATCCTTGCGCTCGCCCTCGACTACCAAGCAGAGAACGACTGCGAGGCGATGATTCTTACCGATGATTACTCGATCCAGAACGTCGCCTTGCTGCTGAACCTCCGGTTCAAGGGGTTCTCGCAGAAGGAGATCACTCAGCGGTTCCAATGGATCTCTTCATGCCCCGGGTGCAAACGGCGGTTCCAGGAACCTGTGAGCATCTGCCCGGTGTGCGGTACGGAAACCCACGTCATCATCCATAAGAAAAAGAAGCTTGCGTCGAAACCTCACTGAGGCTCATGGCATGCCTGGGAGACATCCGGATCTCTCGTTCTCGAGATATCTTACCATAAATAAAAAGGTTTAAAAGGACCTCACAGGTGCTGGATGGAGAATATAAGCGTACTGGCATCGACTGTTGAACACCTTGTCGTGAGACAACTGATCGACGCTTGAAGAAGCAACACGAGCGTTTGTGAACCTATGGATCTGAAAAAAGCACTGATCAAGTTTTGGAGGAGCAACGACAGCAAAATCTCGCTTGTACGAGATGTCCTTGTGGCACTGCTTGCCGTGTTCATCATCCTCATGATCCTGTGGGGGTACACCGGTCAATGGTTTGCCGCGCCGATGGTCGCCATCGAGTCGGGCAGCATGGAGCATCCGAACCCGCCGTTCGGGCGTCTCGGCACGATTGACGCAGGCGACATGGTGCTCATTCAGAAGGTCACGAAATTCAGCGACGTCGTCACCTACGCGGAGGCGAAAAACGAAAAGAACGGGTGGCGTTCGTACGAGAACTATGGGGACGTCGTCATCTATAAACCGCTCGGCAGGGACGATGTGTCGCAGATCATCCATCGGGCGATGTGCTGGGTGGATGTCTCTCGGGATAAAAACGGTGTCACGTTGTACACCATCACTGATTTCAACGTCTACAATAAGACCTCGCTCACTATCCCTGATCTGGGTTTGTACAACCAAGCGCCTAACCCGCCATGGACGCACTCAGGGTTCCTCACAAAAGGAGACAACAACGACATCATCGACCAGATGACCTCGATCTGTCCCCAGCCTATCCAGCTGAACTGGATTTCGGGGAAGGCTCGCTCGGAAATCCCCTGGCTGGGCACGATTAACCTGTTCTTCGAGGATGTCCTGCATGGGAAAAACACGGTTGGGAACGTCCATCCAGATAGCCTCATTTGTCTCGCCATCGTGATTGCGGTGCTCATCTCCATCCCTATTGGGCTTGATGTGTACGATTACGTGAAAAAACGGAACAAGGCTTCCCCGTAAGACTTCGCCGCCAATGTGTTTCTTCTTCCTATGGTCGCAGTTACAATCTCTTTTTTACATCCTTTTGGCGGAGTCTCTGTCCTCGTCGTCTTTCTCTTAGGGGAGGAGACGTTGGTTCGGTCGTCGGCTCGTTCACCGTGGTCTCGGTCTCAGGTTTTGCTTCTGTGGTGATGTCTTCGAAGGACCGTAGCTCCGTGGATTCTTCCTTCTCGTGTTCGATCTTGTCCCAGATGGTATCAATTTTTTTAGGTTCGTCGTCAGAGAACCAGTCGTAGTTCTGGGGAATCGGAGTCGGTGTCTCATCGACAAGTTCGAACTCGGGGAGCAGGGCCTCCTCTGGGCACAGGTTCACCGTTGTTTCTTCCAATTTTTTCTGAGACTCATCTTTTATCGGGGTGATCCCTTTGGGGATACAACTCCCTGATGCCGGAGGTTCAACGCGTGGTGGGACGACTTGTTTCTCGTCTGAAACGGGTTCGTCGAACAATTTTTTTTGCCGCAACCTCTGGCGGGTCTCAAGGTACGTCGGTGTGCTTCGCTCAGAAGTGAGGTTGTCGATAAACGCATGGATTTTGTTGATATCGTAGGTCTTCGAGTGTTTCCCGCTCACCATGCTCCACTAGCATCAGTGATTATGTGTTAATAAATGTTGCTTACTTAAGAAAAAAATGAAACAAAAAATCATGGGGGTTCCGAAAAGGTTGCATCATTCGGAAGGTTTCAAAACAGTTAGAAAATTCCCCCGATTTTTTCATCCGGGTTCTCCACGTCTTTCACGTTCCATTCGATGAATTCAAGACATTCGGTAAGGATATCCTTCGCGATTTTTTTCTTGATCCCGATTTTTTTGAGGTCATCGATCGTCGCCCGTAGTAGTTTTTCTACGGAGTCATAGCCACTCCTATAGAGGAGTTTCGCGGTCTCTTGGTCAATCGTATCGAACCCGTCGAAGATCGTGATTCGATCGCTGTCCGCCTGTTTCTCTTTGGTTGCCTCCTCCTCGAAGTGCAGCTCCATTCTCTTCTGTTCGTTCTCTTCTTTCTTTTTCGTTAATTTTCGTTCTTCCTTCTCCTTTTTTTCTTGCTCTTTGCGGATTTTTCGTTCGAGCACCTTGAGCTTTCGTTTATCCTGTCCCTCTTGAGGCATCTCGTGTTCCGCCTCATCCTCCTGTTGTCCCACGGCTTCCCCTAGATCAATGCTCGCAGGTGGTTTGATCGATGGTGCCCGTTCAAGGCTGGCGTTCTCCTGGCGCCTCTGGAATGCCTCTTCCTTGTGTTGTCGCTGCTTCTCTTTTTCTTTTTGTCGAATGTTTCGCTCTAGTGCATGAGCCACCTCCTGTTCTTGTCTGATCCGTAGTTTCTGTTGCTGTTTCATCTCGCGTTCCTGTCTCTTTGCTTCGCGTCGATCTAGCTTCTCCTGGGCAAGTTTGCGTTTCTGATCTGCTTTATTGATCGTTTCCGCCTCGGCGCGTTCTGGGAGTATCGCTTGTTTCTTCTGTTGTTGTCGCTCCTGTTTTTCCTTCTCCTTTAATGCGATCCGCTCCATCCGCAGTTTCTGCTTCTGTTCCTTCCAGAGACGTTTTTGTTCACGGCGATTCTCTTTGGGCGTGGTGATGTCAGGGGCAGCTAGCTCCTTTGGTGCTGCGGGGACCAGTGGTTCTTCGTGCGCTGCTTCTTGTTCAAACGGTGGTTCGGAAGTGTCCAGGAGGCGGTCCTCGTCATGGGAGGGCGTGGGTTCTTCCGGGACAGGTTCCGGGGTGTACGAAGAAATCTGATCACCTTCTGTTGTGGTTTCCTGCGCGGATTCGCTCACGGGAGGAGCGGTGGGCGTCTGCTCTCGATTCAGTTCCTTCATCTGTTGTTTCCGTTCTTGTTTCTCCTTCCTCTGCAACGCTCGTTGTTCGATGCGTTGGTTCTTGTCGCGTTCTTTGAGGACGCGATGTTCTTCCCGCTGTTTCTCACGGGCTTGTGCTACTGATTTTTTCTTCTCCCCTTCTTTGAGACGTTCTTCTTCCTGGAGTCGTTGTTGCAACGCTCGTTGTTCGAGGCGCAGGTTCTTCTCGCGTTCTTTGAGGAGGCGTTGTTCTTCCCGCTGTTTCTCCCAGGCTTCCGCCGCAGCTTTTTTCTCCTCCTCCTCTTCGAGTCGTTCCTCGTCCTGGAATCGACGCTGTAACGCTCGTTGCTCTTCGTACGCCTTTGTCTCCTCCTCTCTTTTCAGGAGCTGTGCTTGTTTTTCCTGCTGTTTACGCTCTCGAATCGCTTTTTTCCCCTGTTCTTTTATCAGGCGTTTTGTTTCCCTCTCTTGCTGTCTGCGCTCGAGCTTCGTCTGCTTTTCCCGTGCTTTTTCCTTCCGTTTCTCCTCTCTCGTCAAAGCCTCCGGCTGAGGTTCGGCGAGTCCCTGCTGTCTCGTAACTTCAATCTCAACGGGCGCCTCAGAGGTCATCGTAGGTTCCTCAGGGGAAAACGAGACTGCCTCGTCCTCATCGACCCGTTCAAACTCAGGGAGCGGCTCCGCTTGCTTGTGTCGCTTGTCATGCATCAGGGCTTTGTTCCCTCGCGAGGGTTCTTCCTCGAGTTTCCAGTCAGACGTCTCGCCATGTCCGGGTCGGACAGAGACAGCAGGGGTGACGTCTTCCTGAAATTCTGGAGCCCCTTCCGGTTCTGTAGTTTGCTGCTTGTGTACGAAGTCCTTTTCCTTGACAACTGATTCGATTTCATACAGCTGTTCTTCAAAAAAGAAATCCTCATCTGGGGATGCAATGGGTGCGAACGTGATGACCTCTTCTTTCTTCTTGGCCTCTTCAGGTTCGACCACCGTGAACACGATTTCCTCTTTCTTCGGAGCCGATTCTCGTTTACGGACCACGACCTTGGGGGCTAACGTCTCTGACCGTGAGGTGACCTTTTTTGGTGTTGTTGCGTGCTGCTTGGTGCTTGTCTGTTTGGGAGACTCTTTTTTTCGTTTTGTATCAGAGGTCTTCCTGCTCTGAGCATAATGCTGTTGCTGTTTTTTTGTAGAGGCGCTATCGATAAAGTCATGGATATCCTTGATATCGTACCGTTTTCGTTTGCTCTCGCTCACCATGTCCCAATGGAGGAGTGATTAGAAGCTAATAAATGTTCCTTCTTGAAAAACTCATTTTAAAAAAAACCGTCGATACTCAATACGAATCAACCGTCACGTTCATCGACGCTGTCGTCTTTGATGCAGAAAAAACAATCACCGAGAAGCGATGGTGTACCAATTTGGGACGGTTGCATAATCAAGCGAGTCCTGTACCGCAGCCTCCTGGAACCCTTTCAGCCGTAACAGGCATGAATCACATCGCCCGCAAGCCTTGGTGCCTCCGCGGTAGCACGACCAGGTCGACTCGAACGGAACCTGGAGCTTTGCACCTTTTCTGACGATCTCCGCTTTCGAAAGCCTCAGGAGCGGTGCGACAATCTTGACCTTCTTCCCCTGCACTCCTTTTCGTGTCGCAAGCGTTGCCAGGGTTTGGAACGCAGCGATGTATTCAGGCCGGCAGTCAGGGTACCCGGAGTAGTCCACCGCGTTCGCTCCGATGAAGATCGCATCCGCGTCGATGGTCTCAGCATACGCAAGTGCAAGGGAGAGAAACACGGTGTTGCGCGCAGGCACGTAGGTGGCCGGGATGACGCTGCCGACGTCTTTTAATGAGCGATCCCTGATCTTCTGGGGTGACGAGGCAAGCAGCGACGAACCACCGAATCTCTTAAGTGGAACATCGAAGACGATGTGGTCTGTCGCGCCGACCGCACGTGCGATCTTTCGGGCGCACACGAGCTCCTTGGCATGGCGTTGGCCATAACGGAACGACAGTGCGTACACGCCATAGCCTTGATCCTTGGCTAGAAACGCGGTGACGCTGGAATCCAGGCCACCAGAGAGAAGACACACCGCTTTCTTCTTCATAGCTTATCGATTCCACAGGGGGGACATCATCCGGAGTTTCCCGACGACCTCCGGGATGGCCTTGGAGACAAACGTGATCTCGTCCTTCGTGGTCTCCCGCCCGAGCGACAGCCTCAGCGAGCCGTGCGCGTCCACAGGATTCAACCCAATCGCGGTGAGCACGTGCGACGCCTGCAGCTTCTTCGAGGAACAGGCCGACCCCGTCGAGGTCGCGATCCCCTGCTCATCCAACTGCAACAGGAGTGATTCCCCCTCGATGCCGGTGAACCGGAAATGCGCGTTGTTCACGAGCCGCTTCGTCGGATGACCATTGAGATAGCTCTGCTCGATCTTGAGCACGTTCGTCACCAGTGTATCCCGCAGTTGTTTGATGCGAGGGTTGTCCGTGTCCATGCGTTTCCCAGCAAGCTCGCACGCCTTCCCGAGACCGACGATGCCTGGGACGTTTAGGGTGCTGCTGCGCAGCCCTTTCTCATGGCCGCCGCCGTGGATGATCGGCTGCAGCTTCACACCATTACGGATGTAAAGCGCTCCGACTCCCTTCGGCCCGTAGAGCTTATGCGAGGAGAGCGCGAGGAGATCCACAGGCAGCTTCTTCAGATCGATCGGAAGTTTCCCGACCGCCTGCACCGCGTCCGTGTGGAACAGGACCTCGTGCTCGCGGGCGATTCTCCCGATCTCTTCGACCGGCTCGATCGTGCCGATCTCGTTGTTCGCATACATGATCGTGATGAGAAACGTGTTCTTAGAAATCGCGTGCTCAAGCTCCTCAGGGTCCACCAGGCCGTACTGGTCGACCGGAAGGTAGGTCACACGGTACCCCTGCAGTTCCAGGTGTTTGCACACCTCAAGGACGCCGGGGTGCTCGATCACCGAGGTGATGATGTGCGGCCCGGATGTTTTCTTCTTTTCTTTGTTGAGGTACGCGACCCCTTTGATCGCGAGGTTATCAGACTCGGTGCCGCCTGCCGTGAAGATCACCTCGTCCTCTCGGGCGCCGAGTAAATTCGCTACTTGTTCTCGCCCGGTCTCGACGCCTTGGAGCGCGTCTCGTCCGAAGAAATGCAGGGACGACGGGTTCCCGAAGTGCGTTGAGAAGTACGGCACCATGGTCTCGAGGACTTCAGGGTCGACCTTGGAGGTCGATGCGTGATCTAGGAAGATGCGTTTCATGATTCTTCACCGCGTTTCTAAATCCATCATGCGTTGGAGCGGTACACGCGCTTTTCGCATGATGTCATCAGGAAGCTGAATCGCTGGTTCGAAGGTCTCCAGACTTTTTAAGACTTTTTCTAGCGTGGTCTTCTTCATGTTCGGGCAGAGTGCGGAGGCGACCGGGTAGAATTTCTTCCCGGGGTTCTCCTTTTCCAGCCGGTAGCACAGCCCTTTTTCTGTGCCGATGATGAACTCCTTCTGTGGTGACTCCTTCACGTACTTCACCATTCCGTTCGTGGAGAACGCGTGGTCCGCGATCGCGACGACCTCCGGCTGGCACTCGGGATGGACGAGGATCTCCGCCTTCGGGTGCTGTTTCTTGATGCCGAGGAGTTCGGTCGTCGTGATGTTGTGATGGGTCGAGCAGATGCCAGGCCACAGGATCATCTCCTTCTCCGGGGCCTGCTTTTGGATGTACATCCCGAGGTTCCGGTCAGGGACGAAGATGATTTTTTTCACAGGCCTGCTTTTCACGACCTTGACCCCGTTTGCCGAGGTGCAGCAGATGTCAGCGAGTGCTTTCACGTCCGCGGTGGTGTTGATGTACGCGACCACCTCAGCGTCGGGATGCTTCTCCTTCATTGCTCTAAGGCTCTCGGGGTCCACCATCTCGGCCATCGGGCAGTTCGCGGTCGCATCAGGGAGCAGCACCGTCTTTTCTGGGTTGAGGATCTTCGCTGACTCCGCCATGAAGTCAACCCCGCAGAACACGATGACCTTCGCGTCGGTCTTTGTGGCCTTCACGGACAGGTCGAGGGAGTCACCGACAAAGTCAGCGATGTCCTGGATATCCGGGTTCTGGTAGTTGTGCGCAAGGATCACCGCATGGTGCTTCTTTTTCAGGTCCGTAATCCTTTGTAGAAGTGTTCTCTCCATGGTGAAACCCCCTCTGGGTTTTGGTCCTGAATACGGCCTGAGGACATAAAGGTTCCTCCTCGCTATTTTTATCCAGTGAAGGAAAATGTATTTAATCTGGATTCCGCTTACCACTTCTAGGAGAACGGAGAGAGATGGATGTTGTAGCGTTTGTCATTGGGCTAGTCATCGGCGTGGTCGCGGTTGGCGTCGCGATCGAGATCGGGATGAGGCGCGTGAACAGGGAGGAGCCTGCCACGAGGCCCACCCATAAGTGGAGCATCAGTGAGATTGCGAACCCTCGGATCATCGCGGAGAACATGGGGGCGATCGAACTTCCCAGGAACGCGAAGATCGTGGTGAACCAGTACCCGGACGAGGCTATGTTCCAGGGGATGGACGTGCGACATCACACCGGGATCCGCGGGAACTTCATCCTCGGCGATGACCGAGCGCTCATTTTATCTGGTCCGATCCAGCAGGAGGAGCTCGGCATCTGGACCGTCGAGAAAAACATGCTTGAGAAGCTCAACAAGTACTTCGAGGACAGCTGGGAGAAATCAACCCCGTTATTCGACGACGAGCAGAAACAATGAGCATCCTTGTCAAAAACACCACGATTCTCACCCAAAACACGACCAGGCAGCAACTCCATGGCGACCTCTACATCGACGGTCACCAGATAAGGGAGATTTCCGAACAACCGATTTCTGTCGAGGCCGAGTATAAGATAGACGGGACGGACCAGCTGGTGCTCCCTGGTCTTTTCAACACGCACACCCACATCCCGATGACGCTGTTCCGCGGGTATGGGGACGACATGCTGCTCAACGATTGGCTGGCGAAATGCATCTGGCCAGTGGAGGCGAAGCTTTCTAAAAAGGCAGTCGCTGCCGGGACCGCCCTTGGTCTTTTGGAGATGATAGCCTCGGGGACGACCTCGTACGTCGACATGTACTATTTTGAGGATGAGATCGCCAAGGTCACCGACAAGGCAGGGATGCGCGGGTTCCTAGGCTTTGCGGTCATCGATTTCGACACCCCGGAGAACGAGTCGAAGGACCTGCTTGGAAAGGCTGATCAGTTCGTGAGACGATGGAAGACGCATGAGCGCATCAATCCGGTGATCGCACCCCACAGCACCTACTCCTGTAACCCGGAGACCCTGCGGAAAGCGAACGACATCGCATTGAAAAACGACGTGCCTCTTCACACGCATTGCTCGGAGACGCGGGACGAGGTGTACGAGGTGGAGAAGAAGTACGGGGTGCGGCCTGTGCAGCATCTGAAGAACCTCGGGTTGCTCCATCCCAGGACAAGCCTTGCGCACTGCGCCTGGATCACGAAGAACGAGATCCTCGACATGCAAGCTGCAGGGGTCGCGGTTGCTCACTGTCCTGTGAGCAACATGAAGATAGCGACCGGGGGGTACGCGCCCATCCCGGAGCTTCTCGCGTCCGGGGTATCGGTGGGGCTTGGCACGGATGGCGCCGCAAGCAACAACACCCTGGATCTCTTCGAGACCATGAAATTCTGTGCGCTCGTGCATAAGAACCATCGTTGGGACCCGACCGTGCTTCCAGCGCAGACCGTACTTGATCTTGCGACCATCGGAGGCGCGTCCTGCCTCGACGTCCAGAAGACCCTCGGGTCTCTCGAGGAAGATAAGACCGCAGACGTCATTATGATTGATCTCAAACGACCTCATCTCACCCCACGGCACAACCTGGTGTCGCACCTGGTGTATGCGGTACGAAGCTGTGACGTCACAACCACGATCGTGCATGGGAAGCCACTCATGCTGGACCGAGAGTTCCTCACGCTGGATTACGACAAGACCCTCGAGGACGCTGAGTGGTGCGCAGCGGAGTTAATTAGTTAAAACCTTACTTGTTTTCGACATCCCATGCTGAACCTCGTCGGCGTAGTCATCGCCTTTATCGTCATCATCATCCTTATCAGACGCAGGTTCAACTTCGGGCTCACCCTCATCATCGGCTCCCTGATCGTCGGGGCGTTCTCCGCGCTTGAGGTCATCACCCCGCTCGACATCCTGAAGGTGATGATAAAAGCGAGCATCTTCGACTTCGATACTCATACGATTGTGACGAGCACGCTTGAGCTTGCGGTCCTCATGACCCTGATTCTTATGCTTGCGCGCTGCATGCAGGAGACAGGCGCGATCGACCAGTTTGTGAAAAGCCTACGAACCTTCTTCTCCAAGGGAGGCGCCTTGGGGATCGTGCCAGCGGTGTACGGGTTGATGCCGAACCCTGGTGGGTCGCTATTCTCTGCGCCGCTGGTGGACCACGAAGGCGAGAAATACCGGTTGAACAAGGATCAGAAGAATTTCCTGAACGTCTGGTTCCGCCACATCTGGTTCCCAGTGTATCCGATCTCGCAGGCGATGATCATCATCTGCAGTGCGAGCTTCTCGAACATCCCGATGGGGACGCTCATCCTTGCGAACGCGGTCGGGTTTGTCGCGTTCGTCCTGGTCGGGTTCGTGTACCTCAGGAGGTTTGTTGGTCCAACTGAGACGCCACCAAAGAAACAGCGACACGACTACAAAGGGTTCATCTTCCTGCTCCCACCCATAGTCCCGTTGTTTTTCTACCCGCTGAAGTACTACGGCCTTACCGAGACACGATGTTTCCTCATCGGTGTCTCGGTGAGTATCGTGCTGCTGGCGTTTCTTACGAGGACGGGATGGCGGACGTACGGGAAGATGCTTCAGAAGTCGCTCACCTGGAGGCTTGCGCTCGCGGTGTTCGGCATCATCATCTTCCAGGAGATGCTGCAGGCGTCGCAGATCCAGACATTGATTCGTGACGTGATGGGTGGCGTCGCGTTCCCGACGCTGGTGCTCATCATCCTCATCCCGTTCATCCTCGGGGTGCTGACAGGGAGCGACTTTGGTGCGCTCGCACCCTTGTCGTTCTCCTTGCTTGCTCCGTTCTTCTCGCTCACCGGGGTGAGCCTGTTGGGGCTGACGAGCCTCATTTACATCGGCTCCTTCCTCGGGTACCTCATCTCACCGATCCATCTGTGTAACGTGCTCAGCAGCGATTACCTCAAGAC
>DATKKD010000226.1:0-5741 GCA_035543435.1 Thermoplasmatota archaeon | reverse complement strand
TGACGATGTCCTTGGCGTCGATCAGCATGATGGTAGGGTTGTTCATTGATACGGTCACATCGCCGTGTATTCCTTTTGCCTGAAGGTGGAAGTCGACGAGCAGGTTCAGGTCGATGGGTTTGTCTTTCGTGAAGTAGTCCTCGAGGGGCGGTATGGTCACGTTCACGGTGCTTGCGAACGACAGGGTCTTCGTGTACCCGGCGATAGCAGCACCGATCTCGGTGCTAATCGTGAGAAGCAGGTATTTCGCGTTGAAGGCATCGAACAGGATCGACCCTTCTCCATTCAGGGTCACGGTCTGTCCCGCCGGGATGTCTGCGCCAGCAATGGTGAAATTCCCCTCTGATTTCCCTGTGTCTGTGACGGCGTTCATGGTGATGGTGCGCACCGAGAGGTTGAACATGTTCGGGTTGGTCACGTCAATGGTGGTGGCAAGGATGATCCCTTCGCTGGTGATGTCCTTGACGCCCGCATGGACCGTCATGGCCGGCATGGTGAGCTTCTCCAGGATGTCGTTCAAGGAGGTAAGCACCGTGATCTCCAGAGGGATGGTCTTTGTGATGATGCCAAGAATGTTGACGCCAGCGACGCCGGTGACCTTGCTGGTCAGGATGCCGGAGAGGTTTCCCTTGAGGGTGATGACGTCGTCGGAGGAGTAGCTTCGGTTCGCCCCCGCAGGGATGGTGCCGCCGTCGACCGTGAGGTTCGCGGCTTGCATGCCGTCGCTGGTGGTTGCGGTGATCCGTAAGTCCCGCAGGATGAGGTCGAAGGGGTTCGGGTTGTGGATCTGCAGGTCATGGTGAAGGACCGCCTCCTCTGCGTTGACCTCGACAAGGTCGATGCGCAGCGTGGTCTCCGGGAATTTCAGCACCTGGATGTTGGTGTAGATGAGTGCCGCTCCTACGATGTTGAGAATGAGAAGGACGACGATGAGAATGGCTACGAGTGTTTTTTTCATGGGTGAATCGATGCCGGTTCCGCCAGCATCGTGAGTAAAAGTTGATTTCAATTATATATATAATTTATTAATAATGGATTTATAAATGTTCACCCAGGCACATCAGGAGAGGAGAGGGACGCCTTTCCTCAGGTTGAGACCAGGGAATCGGCTGAGGAGCCGTTCGTACCAGGGCGTCTGGGCGGTTCTGCCATGCGTGAGGTGCGCGAGCAGCACGGCAGGGAGCGTCCCCTGGTAGGGCCCCTGGGTACTGTTCTGCGATATCTCCGGTAGCAGCACGCAGGACGGCCGTGCGTTGTCAAGGTAGACGGTGTTGAGCGCGAGGTTGTAGGTCGTGTTCTTGTAGATCCCGTCCGCGGTGTTGGGGTTGTTCAGGCAGCGAGGGTAGTTCGAGGAGGAGACGTCGATGCGGATCCGGTGTCCGGTGTTCCAGATGTACGAGGTGCTCCAGAGGTCGACCTCGACCTGGTAGATGGTCCCAGGCTCCATGAGCTCCCAGTGGTCTGGGCCGTCCCGGTTCCTCATCCGCAGGATTCCGTCGGTGATCAGCATGGAGCGACCGTCAGGGTACACGTCCGTGAGTTTCACCGTGAAATCGGTGTCAGAACAATTGGACGAGACATAGAGTCGTGCCTTGATCTTACCGGTCGCCTCATAGGGCGAGGACAGGACAGGGCTCGTGAACACGAGCACGTCGGACCGGTTCTCGACCGGGCGCTGGTCGCGGGGCCCTGCCGGGATCTCCAGGTTAGCGCCACCGACTGTTGGCACGGGATGCTCAGGGTCGTAGGTGTACGAGGATGGAGCATTCCCTCCCGGCATCACGGTCTGCAGGGAACCGTCTGCTTGGAAGTACCACGCGCGTTCCGTACATGGGATCGGCCAGTCGTGAGCGTAGCGCCATTCGTTCCCTGGTGCGCTGCCGTTGTCCACGTCACCCATCACGTAGTACGTCACGGCAGGCCATTCATCGTACGCGGTTGATCCGTTGTTCGTGTATTCGTCGAACATTTCCCAAAACAACGCCTGGGAGAAATTGTCGGCGGCGTTCTTTGGGTACGTCAGGTTCCCTGAACCACCGGTGTGCGTCCAGGGTCCCATGATGAGCTTCGAACGTCCCTGTGCGAAGGGCCCACCGAGGTACTGGTATCCCTGAAACCCGTCGATCGTCCCTTGACTGAAGATGTCGTACCAGCCACCGATGTGGATCGCAGGCACATTGACCTGTTCCCAATGATCATCGATCGTCGTGTTGTGCCAGAAATCAAGCGTGTAGTTTTCATGGGCGAGCACCGGTGGCAGCATGTACGAGCTGTGCTGCCCCTTGAGCCACTCCTCGACCATGTTCTTGCGGAACTCCCCGCCAGGGAACATCGCGTACTTGTAGAGGTTCGGCGCCGCTACCTGGATGTACTGGCAGGAGAGACCAGGCGGGTCTGCCCCAGCGGCGAGGTACTGCACGATCCCTAAGGCAGAGCCACCCCAGGTGGCGACCTCACTGTTGCACCATGTTTGATTCACCACCCATGCGATGGTGTCTGGACCATCCTGGTAGTCGTTGCGAAACACGGTGTCGTTGCCCTCGGAGCTGTATCTGCCCCGGTTATCCTGGATGACGACCCGATATCCATTGCCCGCCCAGTTGGAACCGAGAAGCTTCATGGTATTCTTGTCGTAAGGAGTCCGAATGAGAATAACACCGCGTGGCGCGGGAGTACCCTTGGGGAGGTACACATCGGTCGCGAGCTTCACCCCGTCACGCATCGGTACCATGTACGTGGTCGGCTTCACGCACCCCGCGACCAACAGAGAGGCCAACAAGAGGATAACAAAAAGAATGCCTACGGAAATCTTCTGTTTCGTCTTCATGCTCTATTTCCTCAATGATTATAATGCGCGCAATATATATAATCGATTCGCTGTGTTCCCTCCGAGGAGAAGGTTTTTTTCATTTTGACATTCTGCCAGGATAGCTTCAAATACCTTCACGAAGAGAACCACCCGTGCCATATCGGAGAACAGATATGGGACCTGAGGTGAAGAAATGACACAGTATAGGAAAACCAATGGAGGACGATGGGATCAAAAGCAAGGCTATGGTTATAGCAAGAAATACGGGAAGAAAGAAAACACCTATCAAAAAAAGAAGATGTACTATCAACGGAAAAAATATTAACAGCAACAAAAAAAATTAGTCAAGTTGGGTCTGCACCGCTCTGCAACTACCGACCCTCCCCCTTATTTTTTTCACCATAAAACTGTGGATTTTTTTATCTTCATAGCAGACTATAAGTAAACAGAAAGCATACCTCCCAGCTGGATGCATAAAACCAAGAAGGAACTGTACGAGCTTGTCAGCGACTTGAAAACCAAGAAGGAGTTTGACCAGGAGGTTAAGACCAGGGTGAAACGCTTCGACGGGCTCATCGACGCCGACACCGCCGCGTTCCTGCTGGTCGACGAGCTCGGGAGAAACACCCACAGCATCACGAACATCAGCGAGTTGGAACCTGAGAAAGACGCCTCGGTCATTGGAAGGGTCATCAGCATCTCCGATTCGAAGACCTTCAAGCGGAAAAACGGGACCGCGGGGAAGGTCTTGAATCTTGAGATCGCGGATGACACCAGTACCTGTCGGTTGGTGCTCTGGAACGACGACATCGATCTTGTCAAAAACAAGAAGATCCAGAATGGGACGACCGTGAAGGTCATCAACGGCTACACCAAGGCTGGGTTCACCGGCGGGCTGGAGATCAACCTCGGCCGATGGGGCCTGCTCGAGGTCGAACCAGCCCTGGACAAGTGCGCAAAGGAACCAGAAGCAGCGTATCTTGGTGAGATCGCAGGGATTCTGGTACGCAAGGAGGCGACCCGGGCGTTCTTCAAGGATGACGGGGAGTTCGGTTTTGTGACGACGGTGACGATCAATCAGGACGGCCTTGAGACGCCTGTGACGCTCTGGGACCGGTGCGTGAAAGACATCCAGCAGTTCAAACCAGGGGACCGCATCGTGCTACGGCACGTGACGACGAAGCAGAACAACGGAAAAACAGAGTACCATGTCAACGGGGACGGCATCATACAGAAACAGTCATAGGTTTTCTTCGGCATTCTTAAATAAATCCTGTTCGTTATGATCATCGTGGGTTTGTCGGGGGACCACCATGCGACCGCACTATCAACCTCCACGGGATAAACAATATTTTCATACAAGACCGAAAATCGACAAGCGAGACATGGCTGCGCTGAAGAAAAAAATCCAGATAATCCAGCATAAGAAATCGATGCGGAGGTACGAGGAGCGCATCTACCGGGGTTAGCAACCGCCTTGTTGGTACGGCTTCTTTTGTTCGAACGCCTGCTGCGCTTTCTGAAGTTCTCTTCCGAGGTACAGGTAATGCTCTGGTTGGAGGTCGGGAACATGCAGGGCGATGGTGTCGGAGAGCGTGTCTGCCTTCGCCCCAGTGAACACCTTCTCCAGATGACCTGAGACGATGCGCTGCTCCTTATAGACATTCGAATAGTACTCCACCCTGATCCCTTGTGCGTGCAGTTCGATGACGAAGAACCCTGCCGGGTCAAGCCTCACGTCCTTTTCCTTTGTTTTCTTCGCTTCGATCAAAGGGACTTCTTTATGAGCCATGGATGACCTCCCTTGCCTTTGCAAGGTTCTGTAGTTTCTGATACGCGACCTCAGGCGGTTGGAGCCGCTGCCCGCAGTCAGGCGAAAGTTGCACCACCTGATCGCCAAAGACATCGAACGCTTTCCTCACATGAGACACGATCTCCTCCACAGGCTCGACCCTGGTGTCGTCGGAACGCACCGAGCCGATGCACAGCTGCTTCGCACAGGGATGTTCCTTGAACGCGTCGAACAAATGAGGGGACGCCTTGAACTCGTGCGCGAGGATGTCCACGGGCATCTCCACAAGCTGAGGCACCACGGCGGAGACATCCCCACACGCATGCAGCCGTGTCTGGCACGACAGATTTCCCGTGATGACCTTGAGCAGGTCGCCTGCGTACTCCGGCATCCCGTGCGAGAAGAACGGCTCATCGACGCTGATCAGGTCAACGTATTTTTGCAATTGCTCCGTCTCCTTTCGCAACGCTTTGGCGAAATCAAAGCAGAGCTGCTTCTCGTCATGGTAAAAGGTATCCACGCATGATTTCATGAGGGTGTAGGGACCGGTCAGCACCCCGATGAGGCTGTTGTTTCTGGGGAGAATCCGTCGGACGTACTGCTGGTCCTCTACTGTGATGGGGCCAAGGTATTCCACGGGGCCGACGATCTCTGTTCTCTCCCGGACTCTGCACCCACCAAGCCTTCGGGTGAACAGCTGGATGAAGGGGTCCCTGGTCTGTCCATCGGAGACGAGGTCGATCCCCGAAGATACCATCTCGGACGTCGCCTGCTGGATGTACTTCTCCCAGGAGGTTGTTTTTTGAGAAAAATAATCCTGCATTATCTCGAGGGTGTTGAGGGACACGGGATAGGAGCCGATCACACTGGTCTTCAAAGCATGGCTCATCGGAACAGCTTCCTCCTCGGATGGGAGGGGGACGGCATCACCCCGAAATAGTTCTCCACGTACTCGGAAATCAGGATGTCCTGCCAGGCGATGAGCGGGACTACGTACTCTACGTTTTCAATCGGGCCGAAGATCACGAAGTCCCCTCCGAACAAGGGGACCGTCACGTTCGAGGCGACATCCACGGTTTTTTTCGCAAGCGGAAACTCATTGAGCCAGAGGGATTTCTCGACGACGTTATGGATCGCACA
>DATKKD010000225.1:0-4163 GCA_035543435.1 Thermoplasmatota archaeon | reverse complement strand
CCACCAACGAAGGCGAACCCACGGTCCGGCTCCGCTACCTATCGGCTCTTGGCTGTCATCACGTCCTTCCACCAATGATTGGTCTGGGTGTTCGCCTCCAACCAGCCGGGGCGAGGCTACCTGTTTTGATCAGCGCCGCTGCGTGGAGGTACCCGTAAACAACCTCTTATCGATCTCACGAGGAATCATAACGCTCGGACGTCGCAGAGACGAGTATGTCGGACAAGTCACATATTTTGATAATTGATAACAACGCCGACCTGTGTGAGAGCATACAGGAGCTTTTGAGTAAATCAGACGTCGAAACCGTCATAGCCCCCAATGGACGAGTAGCGATGACTCTTCTCGCGGAAAAACATTTTGATGTTATTCTGCTTGAAATTCTGTTGCCTGACATTAATTTCTCAGCAATTATAGACCATGTACATAATAGCGAAGTAGATAGCTTAGTTGTGCTTATGAGCAGAAATATTCCAAAGGAGACGATAAGACATTGTCTCCAGAAAAATGTTTACGGGTTACTGCAAAAACCTTTTGAGTTGACACAACTGCTAACAATAATAGAAACCGCCCTCCACCAGAAAATGCATCACCAACTGCGTAGAAAACAGAGTCGATGGGGCACTGCGAATAGCGGCTCACGCCGAGACCGACGCCATCTGTGGAAAGATAGGCGCCTGATCAAAGATCCTTGGTATTGCGGCCCCGAAAGGCGAAGCGGTAGAGATCGTCGAACGCGTAAAGACAAAATGCCACCTTCTGCCGTGGGTAATAGCTTGCGGGACCCTGCCACGGACCCGAGTATCGTCAAACGGACCTACGCGAGACTATTTGAAAAATTCTGGCCCCGACGGACTACCCTCGTTCAGGAAAAGCGCCAGCACGCCCGGGTAAATGTAAGTTGGCCGCTGACCATAAAGGGGTTCCCCGGGGCGATGCGCGGCAAGATGAAAAATGTCAGTGCTGGCGGCGCCTTCATCTGCGCTGCGAATTTTCTTAAACGCGGGGAAATGTTCTCCGTCAAGATCGATAGGGGGTCTGTATCCGACCGAGGTATGGCTCTGCTAGCTAAAGTGGTTCGTTTAGGCGTCCACTGCGCTGATGACATTAAGTACCCGTATGGGGTTGCTGTTGAGTTTGTCAGGGTATCTGACGAGGACCGAGAGACGCTATGTGGTTTTATCTCGCAGCGGTTAAAGGAAGCCGCAACAGGTAGCGAGCTTGGGTTCATCGAAGAGCCAAGAGAAGGAGAGGATGATATGACAGGGGAAAAGGGATCTATGGAATTAATCGCGAATCCAAATTTTTATCCGTCAGTAAAAGTGACGTGGAGGGAAGCCGGAGCTCAGGAAATTAGCGAAGCTACGGCGCCGTTCGACAAAGAAGTATGGCTTAAATTGGCTACTGAATGCCGGAGTCGTGCTGCGGCAATAGACGCATCGCAAAAAATGACCTCCTGCCTGAACTTAATCGCGGACATGATTATGAGTGAAATTAATGCGGAAGAGAGAAGAGAACGAAACAGGGAAACTTACGACTCATTTGCTGACTTTGTAGCCGAGATACACGCTAGAACTGATCTAGACAAAACGAGAAAGGCACAAATGATTCACGACCGGGCACATCAATTGAAAATTCATTAGCACATCCCACTCGTTACGGGATATCGCCGGGGCTTTATCTATCGCGTTGCCCTTCACGTTGCAATGCGATCGGTTAAAAATTGCGGCGTGTTGGGTCGTCAGACCTGCATCGCCTTAGCTTCAAAATGTGCCGTATGTCGTCTCGGGCCGATTTGGCATCTGGTGGGGATACATCGTTATTATCTAAACTCCCACAAAACCGGTGGGAGAGTTTACATATGGTCATTTCTGCGATTCCATAGATTTTGCCCCGGCCCCAAGATATCGCGGTCGAGGCACTCTTTTTGACCCGGCCCCAGACTTTGTGGTAGGCTTGATCCACCGAGGCCGGACCCGATGATGAAAGGTGAACATCACTACCGGCAGGCTCGGAGTTTAGCTAACTCATCAGAACTGAAACTGGCAGCAAGGCCGAAACCACGATAGTTCAGTTCCGCCCGGGTTTAGCGACAGAGGGGTTCGCGGGGCAACAACTCTCGATTCGCAAGGGCGACAGATTCCGACAAATACTAAATGGCGACACAGACACAGCGGGAGAATGGTATGAAACTGAAAGCATTGCTTTGCTTTGTTTCGTTTATCGCTTTGGTTTTTCCTGTGTCTGCCCAAGAACCGAGTCCATTATACTGGAAAAGCGTGAAGTTTGTGACCGTAGAACAGGGGCAGACCAGCTATTATCGCTACGATGACTACAAGTTTCTTGGAGCAGACGTGCTCATTAGAGACCAGCATATTTGGAAGGGATTTTGGGCTCTCCATACTGACGGGATGCAACCACAACCAGAATTACCTTATATCAACTTTTATGAAGATATGGTAATCGTTACCTTGCTAGGATATCAAAATACAGGCGGGCCGAATATCGAGGTGCTGGGGGTTGATATCGACAGAAACCGAACACTTCATGTCCTCATTGAGGATAACACGCAACCGGGTTTGCTTACCGTCATCACCAACCCTTTTCATATCATTAAGGTTAAGAGGTTTGCTGTTCACTCCATTGTTTTTGAGCATCAGAAGCGATAGGGTGCCTGCCTACTTCGTGCGCGAGGATTCCGTCCCCGTTGCGGCTGATCAGAAAGAAATAGCATTGCGAGAGGAGAAAGCACAGGTAAAGAATATACGGCAAACTCCTGGGGAACTTATGGGCAGATGGAACTAACCGCTTTCCCACTCTTCTGTGGGCTCTGGCGTATCCCCCAAATGCTAGGATACCACTCCTGCCTTTGACCGGTTTCAAGATTTTGTGCTACCCTCGATTCGCCGAGTCCGGAGCCGGTAATGATAGGTAAACATCACTACTATACATAGCGGCAAATCAATTAGGGCAGAGAGTTCTCGAAAAACCGCTCCAGTACTGAATCTCTAATCTAAACATGCACAGTTATTTATGACGCTACGTATAGCTGGGTCGGAGTTTAGGTTTCTCATCAGATCCCACACTTTTCTTCTTCCTTGAGCGCTCCCCGTTTCAAGCAATTTTTCTTCGTTGACATCTTGTTCCTGAGCGTGGGAGAAGAGGGAGTCGCCGGATATGGTGTTTACCATCTTCACTCGTCACATTGACCTGAGATAAGGGAACGGGGGTTCCTGACGGTGGTAATCAACAGTCGGATATACCATAGGGTCAAGGTGAGATGGCCCACGACGCTTGTTACCAGCAGCCACGAAGGCCTACATGGGATGACGAGGAATCTCGGGGCGGGCGGTGTATTCCTCTACTACAGCCACGCTGACCCTCGGGCGCTGCCACTTCGGGTAGACGACCAAGTTAATGTGGTTTTCAAGATTCCCGGCCACGGTCATATGCAAGCAAGCGCACGGGTAGCGTGGTCCGAGATCCTTGGTGTCGAAGAGACGAGTACCCTTCTGGGAACTGGTCTAGAGTTTGCCGATATCAGTCACGAGGACTACAAGTCTTTCCTCAAGGTCATCACAGAAAACTGGTAGAGCAGTCTATATATGTTCTCTTCTGCGATTCCACAGTATCGCCCCGGCTTCAAGATGTTGCGGTCGGGGCACTCTTTTTGACCCAGCCCTAGATTTTGTGGTAGTCTGCACCCATCGAACTCGTACCCGATGACCAAAGGTAAACACTTATAAGGCCTCCCCTTGTCAAGGGATAAAGGTATCCTCGTAACGAAGAAGTTGGTCTTTCGTCAGGTGGCTCCGATGATGCCGCAACACGGCTCAGCGTTCCGACTTTGTTTCAAAGCAGCAGGTTTGGAGAATCAGCGCCTGCACCTCATGCCCTATCATCGTAGCTGAAAGCGATAGGGGGAGTGGCTTCAAGCGCACCCCCAACGTAATGGGGTCGCCCTCCCCGCGTTGACCGGTTCTGCGCAGACGTCATTGCCTGATTTGACGCGCGGTATTCCTTGTTGTTCAGGTCCAAACCCCTTGCATCAGCCCCCCTTCTTATCGAAGATCTGGATCAGCTCTTCAGGAGGGGTGTAGACCCGATTCTGTGCCCGGGCGGCGTCCTCGAAGGTGAGGTGGCCGAAGGCGCAGGTCAGCCCC
>DATKKD010000224.1:0-13008 GCA_035543435.1 Thermoplasmatota archaeon | reverse complement strand
TCAGCAAATCAATCCCTCTTTTTGTTCTCCTCCAAAACGAACGAGCTATGGTTTTTCCCAAGTCTTCGTCACAAGAAGATACACGTTGATGGAGAGGAGTGGGACGAAAATAAAAAAGAGGTACTCCTCGATGGGTAACCCTTACATCGACTGATGAATAACCAAAGGCTATTTACCTTTTGTTATGTGAGAAGAGATCGAAGAAAACAACACGGATTACGTGAGATCTCGCTGCCGTTTAATCTGATGCTCTATGGCGAGGTACGCGTTGCGCATCGCCTGCTGCGGACCATATCCTTCCGAGGTAGCATAGAACACCCCTGGTTTCCCAGAAAGCTTCATCTCGCAGACGACGCGATGCAACCCCTGTTTGGTTTCTTTATGTTGCTCCAGTGACACGTGGAGGTACCCCATGACAAGGAACCGCTCATAGTTCTTCAGGAACTCAGAGTGAAGCAGGTCTGCTGCCTCCTCCTTGTCGAACCCCTCCACCGTGGTGTTGTTGTGATGGAACTGAATGGCGATCGCTTCTTCTTTCTCGAAGCCTGCGTACGGAGCAAGGAGCTCCTTGTGGGTGACGACGCCGTGGAGTCGCCGATCGGACCCGATGAGGACACCGTTCATGTCGAAACGATGCATATGGGTGTGCACATCGCGTATGGATGTCTCCGGCGAGAGCATCACCGGTTGCTCCTTCATGATGCTTTTCACGGGGAGGTCGAGCTTCTTTGTTTTCTCCGGAGCGAAGTCTCCATGCCCGGTGTACCCTTCGATTTTCACTTCTGGGTGCATCACATGCTCAAGGACGTCGTCCATAGTAATGGATCCGACGACCGTGTTGTGGTCGATGACTGGAAGGTACGGGATGTCCTGTTGTTGGAACATCTTGATGACTTTTCCGATGGTCTCCTCAGGGCCCACGGAGAGCGGCTGCGTACACATGATCGTTTTGATGGGCTGAGTCCCGAGCGTCTCTTCGGTGAGTTTTTGGACAACCGCGTCCGCGGTGACGATGCCGACCGCTTTGTCCTTCTGAATCACGGGAAGGTGGTAGACGCGGTTTTCGACCATGACGCGGGCAATTTCTTCGAGTTGCTCTGTCGGTGCGAGTTTCGGTGCATGCGTCAGTGCTGTGTGTACTTTGGTGTTAAGTGACAGTTTTGGCTCCATGAGGCATCGCTTCAGAAGCATCCCTTTGTAGAGTTTGTTTTCTGTGACGATGAGCGCATCGGTGTCCTTGAAAAGGGAGATGACCTTATGGAACGGTTCGTTTGCATCTATCTGCGTGATTTCTTTGGAAAGAACGTCTTGTGCGGTGACCATACGCAATCACTTCTTGGGGGATAGGGGGAGGAGTTTTATATGTTTTTTCAGGGGAGTTTTATATAGGATAACAAAGAGGGATGGGGGGAGTGCCGACGAAGCTCTGAAGAAAAAACAAAAAAAAAGAGGCACAGGATGGTTATTCCTGTGTTATTTTGATGACGGGTTTGAACACGTACTTATGGCTACCCGTCTCCGAGATTGATTGCTGGGCGTCGAAGTCCATGGTCAGGGTCGTGGTTTGATTCGCTTTGATCACGAAGGGTTTGATGAGTTTGATGTTCTTGGAAGGAATCGTACAATTGTACTCCGTACCATTCACGGTGATGACGCAGCTGCTAACCGTGAGCCGTACCTGTGTATACATTCCTGCGCTCAGGTTTGCACTGCCAAAGAATTCTTTCACACCGGTGAGGTTGATGAGATCATAGGTCTTTGATTCATTTACGACGATGTACCACCCTGCAGTTGTGTTGTTGCCGCCTCCAGCGCTCATGTGGACTTCCACCTGGGAAATCGTCACGTTCACATGGGTGAGGTTCAGTAAGCTGGGTGCAACGGTGATTTGGAGCACCAAGGTTCCTTTCCCGCCTTGCAGACATCCGCTCAACGCAGTGACTGCGACGACGACGAACACCACGCCCAGCATCAATATTTTTCTCATTTTTATACCTCCATACATTTATAAGCATAATTTCTATATGAAGAATCGTTGACATTTTGTCTATCATTTTTTATGATTTTTCTGATATGAAATCTTGAAATGGTATTTAAAGACGAAAAGTTTAAATATACAATTAACAATTGTTAATTAAGGACGTGTCGTGACGAGAAGGGCGCTTCTTTTCAATCTTTTCCTCCCAAATTCTCATGGCCCTTTTGTCACGAACGTCTTCTGTTCCTCTCTTACGAATTAAGCACAGGACGACCTTGATCGCTGAACCCGTTGTTCGGCTCATACGGATTAAACGCAGGGTCGCCATAGAGAACGCGGACGTAAAAGGTTGGTGCCACCTTGTCCACTTGTTTCTCACCACGGAGCGCCTCACCGATGCTTGTGTTGTTGACAATCAAATGATTTTCAAGAACGGTAAGCCCAGCCTCCGACCCAGTCTCCCTGGTCGCCCCGATGAATGCGTTGCAACCGGCATGAAGCATCGTAAGCCCGATGTTCATCGTCGAAGGAATACCGTCGGTCCTGCCCATGAGACATGCACCAGTCAGAAAGACGCTCGGTCGCTCGTACACCCAGTGTCTCGCATGGGCAACATCGACATTTTTTGAATACAGACCAAACCCGTAAATGGACGCGGGAAACCAGAACCAGTCCCCATGTCCAAGATACTCGATGTAGTTCGACCCGGTGTACACCCGAAGGAGACCGGTGATCTGACGGCTGTTGCGAAGATCTCCGTACACCTGAGCATTGAATCCGTACGTCCTGACGGTCTTCGCGTAGGGGACCTGATGGAACAATCCTCCGGTCTCGCCGAAGCCCTCCCCGAAGATGAAGCTGAAGCGATGATGCCAGTCACTCTGATTCATCGACGGACCACAAACCCGGTCGTAGAAGAAGGTCCGTGCAATCAGAGCCGATACGTCCTGGACATCCCATCCGATGACACGCCCCACGGAGAGCGTCGCATTGAGCGAGTACGGGTTGTCCGATGGAAGCCCTCGGTCGGGGATGTCGGTATCGGAAGGCCCATAGTAGTACATCGGAATCATGGTCGTGTCTGCGAGAATCGCAAGCCACCCGGGGCCGCTGAGATACGAGGCAAGGAGCCCGTGCGCATCAAGCGCCGCGAGCACGCGGGTAAGATCCATTATGGTCGCGTTGACTTTCTGGTTCGCAAAAGGGATTAAGGATTCATTGTACCATGGGCCTGCACTCGACCCTCGGGCAACGGATGCGTACGAATCATCAGTGAGCTCCCATGAGGAGTTCGCAAGAAGAAGACCACCATGGGCTGCGGTGAGGTACGGCCCAAGTTCCGACAGACCTTGAATCTGCGGAAGATGCGGGTCGCTTAACTGTGAGACCGACGTGGACAGGGTGATATCTGCATCAACCATGGACAGGCCACGTTGGATGAAATAACCACCTTTCACCCCGAAAAACGCCTTCACCTGGATGGTGTACGTCCCTGGATTATCGCAGGCAAGGGTTTCCATGTACGATTTTCCGGTGTCATACGCCATGCTATTCACATAGGCGACCACATGTCCCTGGGGGTCATACAACGTCATGAAAAGGAGGGGGGTGACAGGCGAGAACCGTTCAAGGAGGGACTCTCTTTGTTGGAACATCTCGCTAAAGATCTGCACGCGATTGATTCCGCCTGGTACGGGGAATGAAAACATTCGGGTGTCATTACCACTCAGGTCAATCGTCTTGCTCAGAATGATGAGTTGCTTATTCGTTATGTGATCCTTGAAGTCCTGTGTGGTCGTTGCGATAATCGCGGGAGGGATAGCATCTGAAGGGTTCGCCATAGTCAGATACTTGATTTTCCCGAACTCATCGCGAATCACGGAAAGCACGGCGTCCGAGATAGCGGTTCCATTGATCAGCGGCATACCTGTGATACCAGGGAGATCCGGGGTAATCCCGCCAACAAGAAATGCACGGGTCGCGTGGAGCTGCGCACATACATCTTGGAGCTGCGCGTCGTTATGATTGTACACCAAGATGGGGATATCGAGGTAACTAGCAAGCGGCGCGGCGAGAAGACTGAGCCTGTATGCATCGCCAGAGCCGTACGGTAGGATGAGCACGATCGACGCCTGATCGAATAATTCGGTGGCGAGCACGATGGATACGATAGAAGGGTCCCCGAGGAATTGTTTCGTATGATAGGTCGTGTTGAGATGCTCGCCGAGAACAAGAAGCGTACCATTGGCAGAGCCGACATAGGCATCAAGGAATCGACATTGCCCATCCGACAGGGTATCATTGTGCTGACTCAGTAAAGGGAGCAGCCCGGACCTGTTCGTTGCCTGGTCGTACCAGCAGGCTGCAATCGTCCCAAGCACACCAAAGAAGGGATCAATATCAGGGATGATGACCGCATCAGCGAGGGAGATACGAGAGGAGGAATTACAAGGAGCTCCACCTGCTGGGATGGTCGGCGGAATGAGCAGGCCCACAAGCAAGTAAAGAGCAAGCATCTTCATGATGGATATTTATAAACAACATGATATTAATAACCTTTGCATGAAGTGGTGAATCTACCGGTATATACAATACGAAGGTGGGAAAAAAAGGTTGTTTTTTCAACTGCGAAATATATAAATATAGAATCCATGCTTAGGAACCATAGGTATGAAAAAAAGGGGGAAAAGACCATGATAAAAAAGAACATAATGATCGCAAGCTGTTTTTGTATCATCGTCCTCGCGCTCGCTGGCTGCACACCAGCTCTGGCCTCACCGACGCTCACCGCAACCAAAAACATGGTGCCCATCAAGGTCACCCATTCCACCGGGGAGAAACAGACGAGTACGACCACGGTGGTGTCGTCCACGGACGCCTGGCAGATTGAACAATGTCTGATAGACTTGTACAACGCTCAACAGCGAAATGATCAGACCACGATTTCCCGCTGCCTCGCAATCCTGAACAGCAAGGGAATCACGATGAGCGCACAGGATCAACACATGCTTTCCCCTCAGCGCATCATCCAGCTGCTCGGGAAAAGCGCGTTCCGAGATGACATCTCGAACCAAGCCTGCTTCTTCTCTGCGGTGGGCCAGGGGATGCTCGTCGGCACGTTCGCCTTACGGTTCATCCAGGCCGTCGTTGCGGCAATTGACAACCAATCAACCGTGCTTGGGAAACTCATCCTCCTCTTGGTCTTCATCCCGTTGCTCGCGGTCGTGCTTCTTTTCAATGACCTGATCCCTATTCGAATCCTGATGCCGGAGGGGGCAATTGCGATGACGAACGGATCCGTCACCAGCATCGGCCTGCAAGGTGTGAAGCACATGAAGGTGAACGCGACCCAAATCGGGGTGAACCTCAGCTTTTTCACCGGGATCACCATCAACATCCCGAAGTTAAACAACCAAAGCAAGCCGTTCATGTTCGTCTCCGGGTTCGCCGCCAAGGTCGAAGGACCGTTCTACAGCTAAATCAACAGTCTTTAATCATTGACTGCCTTCATCCATTCCATGAGTTCCTGGAACATTTTGGTACACCGCACATCGTTCGCCTTCAGTAGCCCGATGTAGGTGAGAAGGGACTGTTCATCGAGGTCGCTCGTCAGACTCAGTATCCCAGCATGATACTGCTCGGCGATTGAGATCCCGGCATCGAACTTCGGATCTGCTAACTTGTTTCCAAGCTCTTTCTTTTTTGCTTCAAGCTGTTGCTTCATGTCTGCCTTCATCTGGATGATCTGGGCGACCATTTGCTTCGGGATCCCCGCTTTCAACTGAGTCGCTTTTACCGGGCCTGTTTGTTCTTTGCTGGTCCCGTTAAAGCCTGCGGTAAACGTCTCTGCTAATCTTGCTGCCATCTCCGTGAAGGCGTCTGAGAACGCATCCGTCATCAGCGCCATGAGGAGGATCGAGGTGTTCAGCATGATATTCAAAATTTTGGTTTCTCGCTCTTGAACCAGTCGTGCTCCTTGCCTCGTATCTTGTCTTGCATTTTTTTTAGATCTGTGATCGACTTGAAGGTTCATGGCATCGTAATGACCGTGGTTGTTTAAGAATGCGATGATACCTTGTGACTGCTCATCTGCATGGCGATAACTCAACAGAAAGACGCTTTCCCACTTTTTAAAGAACCATGGAGAGGGCTTTTCTTTATTCTACCCCAGTTACAAATAACAGGAACATACGAGCAGTCGCAGTTCCCTGCACGGTTCCCGCTGCCACTGAAATCGTCGTCTTCCCAAACCCGAGCACCAACAACCTCTTGGTCACCTCTGCCCCGCTCTTCAACTGTGCGATACTCCCGGATACCCCGTTTTTCCCGATGATGACGACACCGCCATGAAGCTTGATGCTCCAGGGGACCATGGTCTGGTCAGTGTGGGCGGTGCACGTAATCACAAGCGTAATCCCTACGCCTCCTTTCACGGCGAGTCGCAGGAGCGCATGATGAGAGATGACAAAGGTCGTGCTTTGTGTCGACTCCGTGTTCCCTGCCTTGTCGACGGAATAATATAGGACCGTGTGCGTCCCGTTGTCACTGACTATGAAGGGTGCCACGTACGCAGCCCATGTGCCATTATCCAGCGTGTACATGGTCCGGTCAACACCAGATCCGTTGTCCGTTGCAGTCAGCGTTACGGTCACATTCGTGACATACTCAGACCCATCCATAGTCCCCACAAGGCTGCAGACAGTCACCGGGGGAATAGTATCTGGGCTGATGTACTTCCAAATATACTCCTTACCCCCATAGATAATCTCACAGGCCTTCAATTCGTTCAACCCGTCCGTGTCGAAATCACCGATGTTCATCCCAGCCTCCATCGACTGCGGTTCAGTGAGGGTCGCTTTCTCATAGTATTTTGCCCCGTCCCATCCGATGATATGGACTTGTCCAGTCCCGAAGCAGAACTCGTTCTTGCCGTCGTTGTCAGCATCACCGAGTGCGACGGATTCGATAACCCAGTATTGACCCGGGTAATTCCCAGTCCAGACCTCATTAAATGAAGTTCCGTCCCATTCAAACAGCCATCCCTCAGGATAGTTATCGCTTCCCACACCGATCTCAGGGGTCCCATCCCCATTGATATCAGCAACGCCATTCCCATAGACGGTTGCACCACCGTAGTTGTTCCAGACCAGCATGGCATCCCAGCTTTGAGTATCTGTATTCCATGTCAATGCCCAGGTGCCAGCGGTAGTCCCAGAATTATGATTACTAACATCTGCAATAATCGTTGTTTTACCATCATTGAACACGTCCCCGCTCGATATCATGGGGCATTCCATATCATGGCCGCCGGGGCAGCTCCAAGTAGTCTGCATGACGAAGTGACCGTCAATCCATGAAAACCCAGCCACATGGATGGCATCCGACCCATAATAGGGTGCGTTTGTGAACAGCACCTCGGTCGTGCCGTCATTGTTGTAATCGCAGGCGTAACAGTCATACAGGAAGTCAACCCCGACCCCATCGTATCGATCGAGAGTCGTAAGAGTCGTGCCGTCCCAGGTGTAGGCGTACAATCCGTCAGCGCCAGAATAGCCCCAGGTGACGCACAACTCGAGGATGCCGTCGCCATTTACATCAACAATGCAGGCGCCCGTCGGGATATCATACGAACCTCCGGGGTACGTCCAAGAGTATTCCTCCACGTAGGTCTCTTGTGCGGCATCGTATGAGAGAATCCGGCACCTCCCCGTGTTTTCATACCCCCCGACGATTATCTCGTTCACTCCGTCTCCGTCAAGGTCACCGACCGGTTGCGCTAACTGCGAATGGCCCATGCCGCCATAGTCGTGGCTCCATTGCAACGTCCATCCGCTTCGTGCACCAGTGTTGGGTGCAGTCTGCTGCATGTTTCCCGTCACGCTGCGTGCGCTCGCAAGAGGAACGACCGCGGCAAACACCATCAACGTACAAACGAGAATACAAACTCCTTTTTGTTTCATTGAATTACGCCCCCTATCAATAATACATATCGTGTTCATATTTAATGGTTTGTAATGAATAAAATCCATTGTCTCTGAAGATAATTGAGACTTACGTCGTTGGTATGAAAATGAATTGTCCGTGAGAAATCTCAGTTGTTGACAGGTCGTTAACGCCAAAAACATTATGTAACTGCAAAATATTCTTGAATCGCATGGTGAACTTTTATCAGTGCAAAAAATGTCAAACGAAATTCCTGGCGCCTCTAAAAACAGTCGATGAGAAGACGCAGAAAATAACCTACGTCTGCCCGAACTGTAAAAGTCGAAATTGGGGCCCGTTGAACTGGTAATGCCTGAGATCCTCCTGCCTCCTTTTTCCCAATCCTCTTTATCCTCTCTCGGAACAAGAGTATATATGGAGTGGTCGTATTCCGAAGAGTATTACGAATGACGGACAAGGGCGAAACCATGAAGGCGGCCATCCGCGAAGCTACCAAACATGATCTCAAGGAGATCGTTGAGATCTTCAACCAGGCGATCCGTACCAGGAGTTCCGTCGGGTACACAAGCGAGGTCACCGTCGAAGATCGGAAAGAATGGTTCCAGGAGCATTTGAGTGAACGGTACCCGATTTATGTTGCTGAGCTCAACCATGAACTCGTTGCCTGGATGAGCATCAACCCGTACAGAAAAGGTAGGCCCGCCTTTCAAACAACTGGTGAGGTTGACTGCTTCATCAGGGAAGGATGGCAAGGGAAAGGCCTCGGCAATGAGCTGATGCCGTACCTGCTCCGTCAGGCGAAGACACTTGGATTTCACACTATCATAGCCATTGTGCTGGAACACAATGCTCCAAGCAGGAGGCTTCTTGAGAAACACGGGTTCCAGCAGTGGGGGTTTTTACCAGGGATAGGGGAGATTGACGGGAAGGACGTCGGTCATGTGTACTATGGAAAGAGACTCTTATAAAAAGAAACGCAGCCGGGCATCGGGTCACGTGGTGTTGCGGGATCAGCTGAAACCAGGTGACATCGGGCGGCTCATTTATCTCCATGGGACGTTCTACTCCAAAGAATATGGATATGATCAGACGTTCGAGGCGTATGTCGCTAGTGACCTTGCAGAGTTCGTGAATGCATTCGACCAAGAGGGCGACCGGTTGTGGCTCGCGGAGTGCGAAAAAGACGTCGTGGGTTCGATTGCAATTGTCAGGCAATCCAAAGATGCTGCTCAGCTGCGCTGGTTCTTCGTACATCCAGGGTATCGTGGTCGCGGGATTGGGAAACGGCTGCTTTCGGAGGCGTTACGGTTCTGCACAGAAAAGAAGTACAAGATGGTGAGCCTGTGGACTACGAGCGAATTGGAGACCGCTCGTCATCTCTATACGAGCGCTGGTTTCCAAAAGGCTGAGGAAATCGCGCATCCAATTTGGGGAAAGGATGTGGTTGAGGAGCGGTACGACCTCCTTTTATGACTGGGATGTGATTGTTTCAAACCCAAGAAGGGAGCGAAGGATAGGGAACGCGTGGGGATGATGTTCGAAAAAACGCTCCAGTATGCCGAGAATTGGGTGATGCTCTAACGAGGCGCTGATCGGCATTTTCACTTGGAGGTATCCCCACTCGCTTTCCGCACCGGAGGTGTCTCGTGCCTTCACTTTGATGTGGTAGGTCCCTTTGTAGAGAAAGGTGTGCTCGACTGTTATGGTGATGTTCGAATCGTACATACCAGGCCATGTCTCCGAGGTGTTGTCTCCCCAATCGATGAAATAGGAAACTTGATCACCATCGGGATCTACCGCGACAACGGTGCAACTATAGGGTTCCTTTGGTTTTCCGGTCTCCGGGCCATTGACCGATGGTGCCGCCGGAGGAGTATTGACAAAAAGCGTCACCAGCGTCTTGACCTGATACCCAGTTAATCCATCGGATGTACACTGCGCTATCACGCCGCCAGAGCCGGTTTCGTTGCCTGACGGTGTATCGTCGACCATGGTCGGAGCTGTGATGACCGTCGAGTAATATCCAGAGTTATTTGTGATGCTCGTCCAGACGAGGCCGAGCGACGGAATCAAGATGGAGACGGTCGCGTCTTGAACCGGTATATGGGTTTGGGTGACGTACGCCTGACCTGATATCGTGACCTGGTTGCCTGGGACCGTCACGGACGGTTCGATGTCTTCAGAGATGGTGATAGGTTGCTGGCTACGGGAAAATGACTGCAGGGTCAGGGTTGCTTGCACCATCCCGTCTTCACTGTTTTCATCGATGGTTGACTTTACGATATTGCCTGCATCGGAAGAGTACCAGACATCGACACCGGGTCTGGTGATTTTGTAGGATTGAAAATTCCCTGCGGGGACGCTTATCTGTTCTTGGGAATCACATTGGACGGTGTCTTCGACCCATTGGCTTGCGTTCAAGGATTGCTCGAAGATGCCGGCGATGCTGAAGGACCCTGTGGTGGTGCTGAGGCACGAAATCTGCCATTGCTCACCGATGTTCACCGGGAAATCATACACTTCCAGGGGTGGTGTGGAGTTCATGACGAGGTCCATTTGGTACGGGATGGGGATGATATAGACAATACTCCCTTCTGAATGGAGAATGGTTGTCTCTTGGGCAAGATCGGAGATCCGCTGGTAGGAGGTCCCGGTGATATCCCCAGAAAGCGTTCCTTGCATCCCGTTGATCGTGATGTCGCCCGTGATTTGGCCGGTGATACTGATTTTGTACGCGTCGTTGATGATCCCGGCAACGATCTGCTGTAGGTTGTGGACGGACCCGGTGAAGGTGATATTCGGGTTTGAGAACGAGAGAGGATCAATCGAATAGGTCCATTGATCTCCTTGGTACCACGTGGGGATGTCGTTATCGTCTGCGGTGTGTGCTGCAGAGACGACGTATATTGGGAGTACTATTGATCCGATGAATATGCAACTGAGCCAGCATGTGAAGAGAAACTGCCGTGCGTGCTTTTGTGCTGCCTTCGTTCTCATGGGTGACCTTCCTTAATATACATGAAAGGTGGTGAACGTTTAAATGTTTTCAGAACAATAAAAGTGTGGAATCAAGCGAAGGACATATGATGGAAGGACCATGCAGGCTCTATGCACCAGGAAGGAATCGGAGCAGCTGGAAGAGGCGGGAGAGCCATTCGAGGAGTCTCAGGAATGGAGTAGTGGGCGGTTCTATGGGCATACGAACAGGGAGGATCCCCCAGTCAGTCTCTAACCCACTCGTGTCCTTTGCCTTGGCTTTCACGGTGAACGACCCTTGCTTTGACCAGGTGTGCCTTTCAAGTACCGACGACCCAGAGCTGTAGGGACCCAGCCAGCTCGAGTTGGTGCCGTCCCCCCAGTCGAACAAGTAGAACAGGGCGTCTCCGTCAGGGTCTGTCGAGGTACCATTGTAAGGATAGTCCACGTTGATTTTTCCTTTGGACGGACCAGTCACCACTGGTGTGCTCGGTGGATGATCAGACCCCTGGATTAGTGCGTAGGTAGTATCGCTTGCGATGATGCTGTCAGCATCGGTGACCGTGAGCTTGACCGTGTAGTTCCCTGCGATGGTGTATGCATGGACTGGATTTTGCACATCGGAAGAAGTACTATCGCCAAAGCTCCAGTGATAAGTGTACGGCGGTGCGCCGCCTTCAGCAGAGCCGGTGAACTGGATTGGCTGGCTGATGAGCCCGTAGTACGGACCATGAGCATCAGCAAAATATCCTGTGATCGTGAAATCAGAAGAAGAGATAGCAGAGACGTTGTCTGAGCCAGTCGATACCGTGACCTTCACCCGGCAGTGCTTCGACCCGCTCGCGTCAACGAGCCACTGGTAGCAGCCATTGTTCGGAATATCATGGGCTATGGGTTGCCACGGACCTGACACGCCGTTGAGTGACAGGTCGATGTCGACTGTAGCTGAGCCCTGCGAAGATGGCACGGCAGCAAGCCATCGTATATCACGAATCGACCCAGCCCGGAAAGTCTCTCCTCCATGCGGCATCATCACTCGAGCGGTCAGATCAGTCGGTTCGACCCAGGCTGAGTACACCCGTAGCTGATTGACATTGGATTCCGCCTGAATGACGATATCCTCACGCCCGTCATGGTCAATGTCTCCATTGACGACGATGTCCGAGTAATCCCCTGGAGACGGCATGGTCCATGAACCCGCTTGCACCCAGGTTCCGGTGCCATCACCGAGGTAGACATAACCTGTTGGTCCGACGTAGCCGACGATGTCGATGCATCCGTCACCGTCGATGTCGCCGAACTGCGCGTAGTACGTGCCCGATGTCGGCAGCCCCGTCGAAGCGTCGACCCAGCTGTCCGTGCTTTTATCGTAGGTGTAACACCGCATACCCGAGGACCCGACACCAAAGACGATGTCATCGCAGCCGTCGTTGTTGATGTCCCTGCAGTCGATGCTCGTGTACTGGCCAGTCGGAAGCCCATTCTGATTCTGGGTGAACCCGAACGATCCGCTGCCGAGGAAGACGTACTTCGTGTCTATAGACGCGAAGATATCCGGTATTCCGTCCGCGTTCGCATCGCCTGCCTCAAGGTGGACTTCTGAGAAGAGCGTCGAGCCGTCCGTCATCCAGACATGGTTCCAGTTCCCGTTTCCTTGGTTTTTGTACACGTGGATGCCTTGTCCCATGCCGAAGGACTGGGAGGCGAGGTCGAGCAGCCCGTTGCAGTCGAAGTCAGCAAGATCGGTGGCGAACATCCCCCAGGTTTCCCCGCCAGTCCCGAGTCCGGTCGCGTACGGAATCCAGTTGTACCCGGTGCCGTCTCCGAGGGCCGCGCCCTCCAGGGTGTCGCCCCATCCAGGGACACCGCTGTAGTCATGGTGGATCCCCCAGGCCACGTCCAAGTACCCGTCGTTGTTGATGTCGCCTGCTGCAATCCCGCCATACCCAAAATTCCCGTTCTGATGGACGTCCCAGGTCCCGTTTCCGTCACCCAGCCAGACCATGATGCCGTGCTCCTGAGTGTTCACATACGGGTTTCCATGATCACCAACGGAGATGATGTCCAGGTTGCCGTCGTTGTTCATGTCTGCGACGTTCAATGCTGTCGGC
>DATKKD010000223.1:0-23149 GCA_035543435.1 Thermoplasmatota archaeon | reverse complement strand
GGTCGCGGTGTTCATCTACCTGGTGATCATGGACGCGTTCAACGCGGGGCGGTCGTACTTCGAGAACGACGTGACGCTGCTCACGAACGCGTGGTTCGTGGTGGTCCGTGACGTCGCGTTTTTGGCTGCCGCGCTCGTGATATTGTTTGTGCAAATGTTTAATTACTACCGACAGCTTAGCCGTCGTTCCTGGTAGCACGCAAATAGCGAGAGGCGTAGGCTAGACCGGGGAGCTAGGCGTTCCCTGTCACCAGAAATCGCCGATACGCTGGGGTCGAAGCCAAAAGGCGGTGCAACGAGTGTCTCGTGATCCGTTTGTTGACGATGACGCCTTGTCCTTTGGGATCAGAGGTGATAACCGCATGCGGCCGGAGGGTCGCCTGTCTATCTTTGCTGTGGGGACCGGGTGAGGCACGGAAGTGAGCAACCTTACCACAGACTGCCGATGCTCAGAGGGTTAACGGGGCTGAGGACGCTTACGGGGAGTCACGGGCTGCCACGTGTACCCACTTGCGGGGTGTCTACGCCCGCTAAAATTTAAATAGCGACATCTGTTTCCTAGAAAGGGAGGTAAATCCTTATGGTCCGCTTACTGAAAGATGAGAGTCTCACGGCATCCTGGCAGAGTTTTTTCGAAGAACAGTGCAAATCAGATATCGAGACGCTGGCGACAGAGTATCCCGAGAAGCGCAGTCTTCTGGTCGATTACTGGAGCATCGACAAGGCGGACGAGAAGCTTGCGGAAACCTTACTTATGCAGCCGTTCAAGGCTATTTTTAACGCTGAGGAGGCGCTGAAAAGCATTGACGTCGCCGCGGAGCAGAAGCTGTTGCTGCATTTTCGTGTGGTGAACATCCCTGAGGACAAGCGGATCCTGATCCGGAAGATCCGGGCGAACAGCCTCGGGAAGCTCATCGCGGTGGAGGGCCTGGTGAAGAAGATCACGGAGGTGCGCCCGAAGCTTGAGGTCGCCGCGTTCCAGTGCCAGAAATGCGGTGCGATCATCCGCATCGACCAGGACGAGGACATCCTGAAGGAGCCGGCTGAGTGCTACGAGGACCAGGGCGGCTGCGGGCGTGTGTCGTCGTTCAAGCTTTCCACGATCCATTCAGAGTTCATTGATTCGCAGAAGATCGAAATCCAGGAGAACCCCGAGGGTCTCCGCGGAGGCGCGCAGCCTGAACGAATCAGCGTGCACCTTGAGGATGACCTGGTGGGTGGGGTCGCGCCTGGCGATCGGGTGATCGTGAACGGGATTCTGCATTCTATGGCGCGGCACCGTGGCACGTTCCGGCTCACCTCGTTTGATAAGACCTTGGATGCGGTGAGCATCGAAAGCCAGGAGTTCGCTTTCGAGGAGGTCGAGGTGACCAAAGAGGATGAGAAAAAGATCCTCAAGACCAGCAAAGACCCGTTGATCTATGAGAAGATGCGGCAGAGCATTGCGCCGACGATCTACGGTCTTGACATTGAAAAGGATGCGCTTGTGCTGCAGCTCTTTGGCGGGATCGCAAAGGAAATGCCTGACGGCACCCATACGCGCGGGGATATTCATGCCCTGCTCGTGGGAGACCCTGGGACTGCGAAGTCGCAGATGCTGAGTTACATGTCAAAGCTAGCTCCTCGAAGTGTGTATGCCTCGGGAAAGGCATCATCGGCAGCGGGACTGACTGCTGCTGCGGTGCGTGATGAGTTCGGTGAAGGACAGTGGACCCTTGAGGCTGGTGCCTTGGTGCTTGCGGATAAAGGTCTTGCGTGCATCGATGAGATCGACAAGATGGAGGAGACGGACCGAAGCAGCCTACATCAGGCGATGGAGCAGCAGGAGATTTCTGTGGCGAAAGCTGGAATCAATGCGACCCTAAAGTCCCGGTGCGCGGTGCTTGCTGCTGCGAACCCGAAGCTTGGGCGGTTCGACGAGTTCATCCCGATCCATGAGCAAATCAACATGCCACCGGCGCTGCTGTCCAGGTTCGACCTAATCTTTTCTATCCTTGACAAGCCGAACCGGAAGACCGACACGGAGCTTGCGGACCATATCCTGCAGTCGCATAAGGGCGGTGAGATCCATGAACACCTCCTCAAGACAACCGATGAGCTGTTCACCAAGGCCCAGGAAGCGACCTTCATGAAGCACGTGATCCCGGAGTTCGAGCCCGAGTTCCTGCGGAAGTACATCGCGTACGCCAAACGCAGCATCTTCCCGGTGTTGACGGACGAGGCCCTGGAGATCCTCCGGGACTACTACGTGAATTTCCGGAGTTCCTCGAAGGAGTCGGTGCCGTTCACCCCGAGGCAGCTGGAGGCGTTCGTACGGCTTGCGGAGGCGAGCGCCCGCATCAGGCTTTCGCAGGAGGCGAACGCGGAGGACGCGAAGCGTGGCATCGAGATCATCGACCAGTACCTGCGCCGGGTTGGGACAGACCGGGAGACTGGGAAGTTCGACATTGACATCATTGCGACCGGTTACAGCCACAGTCAGCATGATCGGATGCGCATCATCTTGGATATCATCAAGAAATTATCCTCGGAATCAAAGGATGAGATGGCGACACGCAGCGATATCATCAGTGAGGCAGAAATCCAGGGGATCGAGTCGCGGAGGGTGGAGGAGATCCTGGACCGGATGAACCGCGATGGCCAGATCCATGAGCCGAGCCATGGGAAATACAGGTTGACCGGACAATAAACATAGATGCGTCTCAAATGTAACCTTTGTAAAAAAATCATGAAAATACACCAGTTTAATTTTTTTAATTTTTTTTATCAGTAATAACTGGAGTGCTAAAGATATGTTTTTAAAGGGGAACCGTGTTATTAAATCATAACGGGGAGAAAAGAACAATGAAAAAGAAATGTTTGACCATTGGAATCATTTTTTTGTTCATTGGCATAACTATCATTCCATCAAACGGACAAAAAATAGAGAAATCATCTCAACCAACATCAAGCGGTCACTGGTTGTATGTTGGTGGAAGCGGACCTGGGAATTATTCGAAGATTCAGGATGCGATAGATAATGCAAGTGATGGGGATACAGTTTACGTTTTCCGAGGGATATATAATGAAAGTATTACCATCGATAAATCTATTGCAGTCTTAGGTGAAGATAAGAATAACACAATAATCGATGGTCAATTTAAAAAAACTACAATCGTACAACTTGATGCAAACTACATCAATTTCTCAGGATTTAAAATCACCCATTGTAGCCATAATGCTACAAGTTGTGCGATGTCAATTTCTACCAATTCTTGCTCTAACATAGTCACCGAAAATATAGTCACAGACAACCAAGGGAATCATGGTAGTATTGTAATTATGGGAGATTATAACCAAATTAAAAACAACATTATACGTAACCAAAGTGATATAGGTAGTTTCAATTGGGGGATAGCAATCAGTAATACTGCTTCTGATAATATCATTTCAGAAAATTACATTACTGCTAATCCAATTGGGATTTGGGATATCAGTCAATACAATAATATCATTACAAAGAATCATATTTGTAATAACAACCGACAAGGAATATGGATTGCTTCAACAGAGGGCAACGAATATAGTTATAATATCATAGAAAACAATGGTGACGCTGCAATTTATGTCGAAGAACATGCTGTAAATGATATTATACAAAGGAATACCATGAAAAATAATGGTAAAGGTCTTGTCATTGCTGATGCCCAATCAGAGACTATAACGATGAACTCCTTCTATGGCCAAGGCATTCAATTAACCGCAAATGCATTACAATATTGGACAAGTCATACAATATCCTATAATACTATTAACGACAAACCAATCTATTTCTTTAAATCGGAAGAAAATTTAATAGTTCCCCCTGATGCTGGACAAATCATTCTCGTAAACTGCACAAAGTGTCTCCTACAGAATGAAAATATCGAAAATGTAGATTATGGAATTTTGCTTGGTTATTCATCGAATAACACAATAACAAATAATCAATTTTTCAATATAACAGGTACCGCTATTACCCTGAAGGAATCACCAGAAAATGAGATATTGAATAATTATATTTTCAACTGCTATAATGGAGTTATGGTAGGTGCCCTTTCTGATTCTATTATCCTACATGAGAATGTCATAAAAAATAATATCGGATGCGGCATTTACCTACGGGGCTCCTCGAATTATATCAATAGAAATAGTTTAGAAAATAATAATGTAAGCGTCTGTATTGATTTCTCAGACTTTAATAACATTACGATGAATAATTTCATTAATAATTCTGAGCATCAAATCACTTATCTGATAGACTATCTCCATCCCAAAAGCAATAGACTCAGACAAAATTATTATGACGCTCATTATCTTATCATAAAAATAATCTATGGGAGAATAAGAACACGATTCACCTGGGAGCCAATCCCTGGAGATATTGAATATATCTATCGAATCGGCTTTATCATAGATTGGCATCCAGCATTGAAACCCTACACCGTCACAGGGGGGAGATGATAGCTATGAAGAAACTCTTCGCAATAGTCATCATCTTACTTTTCATCGGTGTCGCTATCGCACCAAGCATAAACTCTAGTGTTGTGAAAGCATCCAATGACAATGATTTTGTTGAAGTTACCAGTCAAGCTTATGGTATCCAGGGATTCGAGAACACTACGGTGAAGCTCACCAAACAACAGGATCAGGACCTTGAGCAGTATCTTGTTGATTTCAGAGCCAGGTTGAATCAGACTACAACCAGGGAGGAAGCGGTTCCCTTGTTCAAGGATGCTGTTGTAGAGTTGAACAGGTATGGGTTGTTGCCGGAGGGAATGAGTGTTGAACAAGCACAGAAATTGGTGACAATTGGATATCAAGTTCAACATGCTCCGAATATTTTTAATAAATCATCCATACTAAATTCTACAAATTATTTTTGCCTCTTTGCTGGCATCTTTGATAATGCTTATGATGATAATATATGGTCTAGACTACTTGTGTTTTTTAATGATTTATATTATAAAATAGCATTCCCCGGGAATCCATTACTCTATATTTGTTTATTTTTTGAGATTCTTTTCGGGAGTATGACTTTATTCAAACCCTGGCGTTTTATGAACAATGTTTATGTTACTGGAGCCGTAAAATTTTTCTTCTCTGTTGGTCTAGGTGGAATCAAACTAGGAAAATTGAATATTAGCGAAATCGAGGGTTTTACAGGTCTAAAAATTGTGCTTTTCTTACATTATTCATATTATCGTGCTTTCTACCTTGGCTTCGCCTTAAACATTCTGGATAAAAACTAGCATATCATGGGTTGTTATTTTGATTCGTTTAAAACATGAGTCACCAACAAGAATTTTTCAAAGAAAAATTATTTTAAAGTGGTGCATGTTCTCCGAAAGTAATGCCACTATTGCCTTATTTAATAATTTTTTTTTGATACATCATTAGTAATTTTCATGTATAAATTTAAACTTTGAATAAGCGTTTAGCCTCTGAAGCTATAAACTTATTTTAAAGAAAAGTTTTTGTCAATGATTATTTTATATTTTTGGTGAGAGCATTTTGACAACCGCTTTCTTCGCATCGCCGAGGTTCGCATCACCGATCTCACCAATGATTGCGGCAAGGAAGTTCTCCTTCATCTCATTCCAGTTGAGAGTGGAGACGCCGAAAGACAGTTTTTTGGCAACGTTAGACGCCTTGTGGATGTGCGGTGCCCATTTCCCAGGCCGGGTGTCACAGTTGTCCATATGCAGGATATAGATCTTCTGCATCCCTTTCTTACCGATGAGGTACACCTCGAACCGCCTGTTGAAGTATTTGTAGCGAGGGTCCCGATCGTAGTACCGGTACTCGAGCTCGAAGAACTGGTTGATGGGGATGATGCCTCGCTGCATGGTGTCCACTGTATCAGGCATTTCCTTTTAAGAATTTGGAAATAATCCCGCGAAGGTCTTATCCCATGTAGTACTCAGGTGGGTACGGCTCAGGCTTGAGTCCTTTGCGCTCACGGATCTTTTTCACAACATTATCCATGAGGTTCTTCGGTAACGGCTCGAACCCGAGATTTTCCGTGTTCCAAAGAACCCTTCCACCGGTCGCGGACCGTATCGCAGAGGCAAACCCGAACATCTCAGCAACAGGGGCTTGCGCATCGATGTTCACCGAGTCGCCCTCTGTCGTCATGTCTTTGACCACCGCGCGCCGTGAATTGAGCTCACGCGATGCGTCACCCATGATTTCTTGTGGGGTGCTAATGAATACTTTCTGAATAGGTTCGAGAAGACACGGACCCGAGATGGTGATCGCGCCGTAAATCGCATTACGGGCAGCGGGGATGACCTGTGCTGGTCCTCGATGGATCGCATCCTCATGGAGTTTCGCGTCCACGAGCTTTACCAGAATTCCCTGGCACGGTTCTGCGACAGTGGGCCCGCTTTTCATCACCTCATCGAACGCCTCTTTGATCAAATCCCTTGTCTCAAAGAGATGCTGGATCCCTTTCGTAGTATCGGTGATGAGATTGAGACCATGCACGCCGAACACGCCTTTCGCAACCTCTTTATCCATACCGAGATCCTGCAGGATTTTCTGGGTCTCTTTCTTGTATTTTTTCACATTCTCAGGCAGCTCGTTATCATAGAGGGCTTTCACGATCTTATCTGGGAGCGGCTCTACTTCGATGTAGAACCGGTTGTGCTTGTTCGGGGATTTCCCTTCGAACTCATGCGGGCTTGGTTTAGTGACTGACTCCCGATACACCACGATCGGTTCCGAGCAGACGATGTCAAGCTTATGGTCATTGCGGATACGATACTCGGTGATCTCAAGATGTAACTCGCCCATACCGGACATCAGATTCTCTCCGGTCTCCTGGTTAATCTGAACCTGGATACTCGGGTCTGCCTTGGAGATGAGCCGGAGCACCTCGACGAGCCGTGGGAGGTCTTTGGTGTTTTTCGCTTCGACAGCGACCGTGACCACTGGCTCTGAGACATGGACAATCCGTTCGAATGGTTCTGCCTCTGGATTATCAGCAACAGTGCATCCCGCGATCGCATCACGAATGCCGGTCGCGGCAACAATGTTCCCCGCACTGACGAACTCAACAGGGATACGATCGGGACCGACCATGACGTTCGTTTGCTGCACACGGTTCTTGTTCGGCATCCCGATGACATATAACTCCTGTCCGCGGGTGATCTTTCCGCTGAACATACGTCCCACTGCGACCTCACCAGCATGCGGGTCGAGAATGATCTTGGTGATCATGAGCGCCAGTGGGCCGTTTTCGTTGCATTCAACCATATTTTTCCCAAGAGCACTCGTAAGATCCCCTCGCCAGATATGCGGAATACGGTATTTCTGCGCTACATTTGGCGGCGGGAGATGATTAATAACCATATCGAGGACAATTTCGTGGATAGGCGAGCGTTTCGCTAAAGTCTTCTGATCATTGTTCTTACAGTAAGCGTACACATCTTTGAACCCGAGGTTCGTTTTTTTCATATGAGGCACTGAGACTGCCCAGTTGTGGAACGCAGAGCCGAACGCCACAGTTCCGTCCTCTACCTTTACGTTCCATTTTCCTCTGAATTCCTCGGAGATAGCTCGATTCATCAACTCATTGAATTTGTTGATGATCTTGATGAAACGATCTTGCATCTCCTCAGGGGTGACTCGTAGCTCGTTGATGAGCCGGTCCACTTTGTTAATGAAAAGAATCGGTTTAACTTTTTCACGGAGTGCCTGTCTGATAACCGTCTCGGTCTGCGGCATGGCTCCTTCTACTGCGCAGACCACGATGATGCAGCCGTCGACCGCGCGCATCGCACGAGTGACGTCACCACCGAAGTCAACGTGACCAGGCGTGTCGATGAGGTTAATGAGGTACTCCTGTCCCTCGAACGTATGAACCATGGATGCTGATGCAGCGTTGATGGTAATTCCACGGGCCTGCTCCTGTTCATCGTAGTCGAGCACGAGTTGTTTACCCGCGAGCTCCTCGCTCATCATACCGCAGCCCGCAAGTAGGTTATCGGAAAACGTGGTTTTCCCATGATCGATGTGCGCTGCAATACCGATGTTGCGGATATGATCCAGTTTGTTCATCAACGCGGTTGCTTTCTGGATATTATCTTCTTTTCGCCCCATATTTATCCCCTTTAAAACTCAGGTTTCTATCATGTAAATTGTTTTTTATCGTGCTGCTTTGGCAACACGTTCGATATCGTTTTTCTTTGCAATCGAAAAAGAAGCAGGGTCGTTTTTGCTTGCCTTTTGGATCTCGTCCGCAAGACATGCCTCGATACGTTTCTTGTTCTTGTGGCTCGCGTTCATCGCACCGGTGCAGATGTTGCGTAGCGCGATGTCAAGCCGACGTTGTGGTGAGATGTCCACTGCCTTGGGAACCATGATGCCGCCGAACCGCAGCCTCGTGGTCTCTTCCTTCGGTGCCGCGTTCTGTAAAGCCTCGACAAACACCTGGACCGGATTGGTCTTGGTGCGTTGCTCGATCATCTGGAACGCCTGCCGTACCGCCTTGTACGCCTTGGTCTTCTGCCCGGTGTACATCTCGGTCTTCATGAGGATGTTGATGAGCCGCTCGATCGTGGAGAGGCTCGCCTTGCCGAACATTTTGTTGGCGTGCGGCGCACCCAGGAAGAAGTCCTTGAATTCTAGGTTGATGTAGCGCTGCAGCCCGGGGTCTTCGATTTTCACGGCGCTCATGTCGTACTTGTCAAACATCGGAAAGAAATCATTGGGAATTTTCACGTCTTTCTTTTCTGTCATGGTTATCGTCTCATCGGCTTCTCAATCTTGCCTTTCACGAGCTGGTCTAAGGAGACGTCGTTGACTTTAATGACCTTGAACCGCACGCCAGGGATGTCACCGTAACTACGGCCCATTCGGCCGCCGATGCCTTCGACCACGACCTCGTCGTGCTCGTCGATGAACCCGATTGCGTGGTTGCCGGGTGCGAACGCGGTGATCTGACGCCCGTTCTTGATAAGCTGGATCTTGACGCATTTGCGGATCGCTGAGTTCGGCTGCTTCGCCTCGACACCGACCTTCTCGATCACGATGCCTCTGGCCTGCGGCACACCCCCGAGGGGGTCTGCTTTCTCCTTAAGATGTAGGATCCGTTTCTTGTAATATCGGTCGTTCCAGAGCTGTTTTTTTCGAGCCTTTTTCAGCTGGCGTCCGGCGTTAATTCCTTTACCCATAGTACACCTTAATTTCTTGGTAATTCTCAGAGAGAAGTGAGGCAGTATACAGCTTTGTATATTTAAAGTCTCTCTTGAGGAACCAGGGTGATTTCTTCAGGTGCAAACAAAGGCGGACCTCATTCTTTTTTTTCCTCACAATAAACCTTAAATAAACGAGTCTCGTAATAAGTAATAGCTCAGTTAAACATTAATATAGGGGTGTGCGATTCGCAGACCCAAAAGGGGATAATCTATGAAGAGTAAAGAGTTCACCTCATGGAAGGTTAGCGTTGTACTCGGTATTTTTCTGCTGCTTGCGATGGCACCAGGGGTCGTGCAGGCTCATGCGAGCGAGATAAAAGTATTGTCTGATACGATTGTGTGTTCAACACCGGCCCTTCAAACCGACGGTCGGTTCGTCGAGGTAGTGGTACCCGAGGCGGACGCGGTGACTACTGTCGAAGGAAGCCCGCTCCTGCCGGTGATTACGAAAACCTGTGAGTTCCCCCTAGGGACGACGATCCAATCGATCATAATCCAACCATTGTCGATCCAAACGATGAGCATCAACGGGCAGGTCAGGCCTGTTCCCGTGCAGCTGAAAGTCGGGGCAGACATCGTCCCCGTGGATGATGTCACTGACCAGACTGTGTACTCCAGCGCAGCCGCGTATCCTTCGGCATGGTCTACCTACACCCTTGGGGCTGGACTCAACACCCGTAACGAGCATGTGCTTATCGTCTCTTGTCGCCTCACCCCTGTTCACTATCTGCCTCTGTCTGATGTTCTGCAGTTCTGCACCAAGTTCACAGTCAACATCGAATACACGTTGCCAGCCTCCGCCCCGAAATCGGCCACCACCTATGCACTGGTAATTATCGCTCCATCGGAGTACGCCGCTGCCCTGCAGCCGCTTGTGAACCACAAGAACAACTATTCGATGCCGGCGACACTCGTCACCCTCGACCAGATCTATGGCTCCTACCCTGGAAGGGATAACCCTGAGAGGATCAAGTATTTCATCAAACACGCGGTTGAAGATTGGAACACCCAGTATGTGTTGCTCGTCGGCGACATTAAGAAGATGCCGATCAGGGAGACTTATGGGACGCAGTGGGAGACCACTTGTCTGACGGATCAGTACTACGCTGATATCTACAATGCGAACGGGGATTTCTGCAGCTGGGATAAGAACGGGAATAACAGGTTCGGCGAAACCACCCATCAAGGCACAGACCTCGACGGGGTGGATCTCTATGCTGACGTGAACGTGGGACGGCTCGCATGCACCGACGTGAGCGAGGTCAACACAGTCGTGAACAAGATCATCATCTACGAAGAGCAGACGGCCACCCAGATTTGGTTCAAACATATGATCCTTTGTGGCGGAGACACCTTCCCCTTGAGCAGGGGTGCACCCCCCTTCGTCTACGAAGGCGAAATCACGAACACCGCGGTCGGTCAGACCCTCCCGGACTTCTCCCAGACGTACCTGTGGACCTCCAAGCACAACCTGCACTGGTGGAGCTTCAACAGGGAGATCAACAAGGGGGCCGGGTTTGTGACCTACGCGGGTCACGGGTTCGAGCACGGCTGGGGGACGTACCGACCGAATGCGCTCACGGACAGCCCTATCTTCTACTATATCCCTTATCTGAAAGGGTTGCATAATGGTGATAAACTCCCGATTGTCTTTTTCGACGCGTGCTTGACCGCGAAGCTTGATTTTAACTTCTCAAGCCTGCAACAGTACTACCCTTTCGTCGCGAACTCCCTTGCCCATATCTTCACACTTTCAACAAACACGTCTGATAACTACGAGTGCTTCGCCTGGGATTTCCTCGCGATGCAGAACGGCGGTGCGATCGCAACCGTTGGTGCGACACGCTCCGCGTACACTTGGGTGGATAAAAACGGCGTGTATGGCGGTGCCGGATACCTGGACGTGCATTTCTTCGCGTCCTACCATGACGGGGTGACCCTCGGGCAGATGCTCACCGGGGGCCAGAACGCGTACATCCAGGGTGTCGGCAAGGATTACTTCACTATCGAGGAGTTCCTGCTGCTCGGTGACCCGAGCCTCATGGTCGGGGGATATCAATAAACCTCTGTCTCATGTAACTCTTCGAGTGTTCCTCCAAGAAATCACTGCGTCGATAGGTTTAAAAGGCAGCAGGTATTTTTTTTATTCGTAAAGAGATATTTAAGGAGGAATACAGGGGAATGAAAAAAATAGTTTCGAAAACGATCATGTTATTCACAGTCGTGATTCTTCTCGTGTCAGCCCTGACTCCTTTTGTAAGCAGTACGAATCCATCTTCGGCCCCGGCTAGCATCGAGATTGTGAGGTTGAGAGGCGGCCTCCGGTTGTCGGTTGTCATCAGAAACACGGGAGACACACCGATGACTGATACACAGTGGTCCATAGATTTTGGCAAGACAGCCAAACTCGGTAACCATTCATCGGGGACGATTACAAGGATGTCCGGTGGAGAACAAGTCGTTCTTCACAGTCGTTTTGTGTTCGGCATTGGCTCGGGGAGCGTCACAGCGGTCGTCGGTGATTTTTCGATTCTTCAGAAATACGTGATGATTGGACCATTGCTCCTTCTGAAAAAAGGGTCAGGCAGCCAGATCAAAAACTATGACATGATGGTGTACAGTCGAGATGCGGAGCACACAACACTAGACCCTGCTGATGCCTATGACGACCAGTCCGAGAACGTCATCGCTCAAATCTACGACACCCTCGTGACCTACAAAGGAAACGATTCGCTTTCATGCTCGCCTTCCCTTGCGGTGAACTGGTCCGTGGCTCCTGATCAACGCACCTGGACGTTCCATCTGCGTCAAGGGGTAAAGTTCTCAAACGGCGACCCCTTTGATGCGTTCGATGTGAAATACTCGTTTGATCGGGTGCTGCTCGTTCGTTCTCCCGACTCCGGGGTCTCGTGGATGCTGTCGCAGTGCATGAACCTGAACAGCACGACGGTCATAGACCCCTATACGGTCCAAATCAGGCTCGTGAAACCCTATGGTGGGTTCCTCGCTTTGCTCGCGTTCACGGTCGCATCCATCGTTGACAAAGATTACGTCGAAGCCCATGGCGGCATCGTCCCTGGGGAGGATAACCTGTGGATGAAGGAACACCCGATGGGCACGGGTCCGTATCAGCTTGAGGACTGCGCACGGGACGGGGAGCTCCTCCTCCATAAAAACCCATACTATTGGGCCGGCTGGGATGGGAACCATGTGGAGAAGGTCTTATTCAAAACGACCTCGGATATTGATGCAAGAATCTCGGCGATCAGGAGCGGAGACGCTGATGTCATTGATATCTCCTATGAGAACCTCACAGGTCTCGTTGGTGCGAAAGGGATCACCGTCCATCTGTTTGACGATTATAACGTTGACATCCTCATCATGAATACTAAGTCGTATGACGGTTTTATGGGGGACGGTCGGGTTCGAAAGGCACTGAGTTACGGCTTTGACTATGATGCGGCGATCGAAACCGCTTTCGAGGGGTATGCGAGCAGGCTTGCTGGGGCGATACCAAACGGCATGCCGTACTATAAAACACAAAACAATGGTCAACCGTACTACACTTTTAATGTGACAAAGGCGGGACAGGTCCTTGACGACGCTGGTTACCTCAGAGATTTCGACATCAACGGGACGCTCTATCGGTTTAACGGGAGCGTCGTACGTATTTTCTATGACTCAAAGAATGTTAAAAGGGAAACGTTGGCTCACATGTTCCAAAAAGCGCTTGGCGACCTCGGTATCCGTTCGTCTGTTACTGCTGAGGATTGGCCACAGTATCTGCATCGAATCTATACCACAGACGAGTGGGAGATCGCGTTTTTAGGGTGGATGCCTGATTATAACGATCCTGATACGTACATACTTCCTTTTGTCGGGTCCGCTGCCATCGGCGGGGACACGTTCAACACCGGGTGGGCAAACGCCACGGTCGACGACCTGATCCTGCAAGGGAAATACACCATAGACCCACACATGAGAAACGACTCCTACACCCAGGCGTACGCCGTCTACATCGACCAGCCATCCCTCATCTATGTCGCGCAACAAAAGTTCGTCTGTCCTATGAGGGACTGGGTCATGAACTACAGCTTTAATCCTGCGCCGGGTCTGAGTTGGAGATTCTATGACTGCTACAAGGGCTTTCACGGCGACGTGTGATAGGCTCTCTTTTCTCGACCGGCCGTTACTCCCTATATATTTTCTTGTTCCTCCCTATCGTCTCTGACGGGTTTTCAAACCCAAAAGTTTTTATTTTCTTGGTTTATTTCCAAATGGGGGACAACGTCGAAAATGGGGAGGCTGCTTTAGGTATCTGCTTTCCACTAAAGGCACATTCCTCCTATCCGATGCATCCCGTCCCCCACCTTTCACTTATATTTTAAGGAGAACCACGAGTACCAAACCAAAAAAAAGTATTTCTTTTTGTCAATGGATGTTCTATAAAAACTAAAAAAAAAGAGGAAGGATGGTTGAAACGCAACCACTGCCTTGGTTTAATCGAATAACGCGGATAACCCCGCGGCAGCTTCTTCCTGAGAGACTTCTTCTTTCTTTTCTTCTTTCTTCTTCTTGTCCTCTTTCTTCTCTCCAGCAGGTGCTGCGGCTGGTGCGGGCGCGGCGACTTGCATCGCAAGCGCTGACTTTATCGCCTCGTCGATGTTGACACCCTCCAGGGAGGCGACGAGCGCCTTCACCCGAGTGGCGTCGACTTTGACACCAGCAGCGGTAAGAACCTTTTTCACGTTGTCCTCATTAATCGGCTGACCTGCGGAATGCAGAAGCATCGCGCTGTAGACATATTCCATGCGTGTTTCCTCCATTTCTTTCTATTTTGGTGGTTGTTCCCCAGTAGATACTGGTTTGACGTGTGACTGGACGGCCTGCATCGACAGCTGTGCCTTCGCAAGAAGCTGTGGAAGCGTGTCCTTCGTAAGAATGGTACGCTCCACTGCGAGGCCATGCGCGCTGCGGTACGCCTTCATCACGAGATGACGGATGGTCGCGTTGTTGATCCACGCGGTCTCCATCGCAAGCGTAAATGCGTTCAAATGGGCTGTTCTGAGGTTTCCCATGAACTTGTCCATGTTGATGTCCAGGACCTCTGGTTTGTAGACCATGCCGTTCTCAAAGGCAGCGTTAAGCTGGAGCCCAAGTTCGATCGGTTGGATGCCGAGTCGATTGAGCATCTGGGCGACCTCCGGTGATATCTTCTTACCTTCCTCGACCAACACCTTATCGCTTTTGATGATGACCTTTCCCTCCGAGATTGCGGCAGGGATGCCTACTTTCTGGAGTTCACCGACAATCGGCCCTGGCTTGAATGGCGTGTCCCCTTCCTTCACCTCGATGTCGTGAGAAGCAGTCTCGCCACCTTTCGCAGGTGCGTTCGTCCGTGTAGCCTTAATTTCCTTGAATAACGCAAAGGGATTGACATCGGTCGCGATCACCGCGGCCTGGCCTTTCACCTGGTCTTTGAGGGCACTGATACCTTGAACCTTCTTCTCCGCCTCGTCAAGCGCCTTCATGATCAACGTGTTTTTTGATGATCGGATTTGCGCTTTCTTCCGCAGGCCTCCGCGCATCTTCTGTAGCTGCGGGCCCGGGATGCCGCTGATGTCGACGATACCGACGACTTTGTGAGTGGTTAAGAGAGAGGTGATCTCTGCGACCTCCCCGTGTTTCCATTTTGCAACATGTGCCATATGAACACCCTTACTGTAATTTTACTGGCGGACCCATGCTTGTTTTGACGAAGACGGATCCGATGTTCATCTTTCCTCGCTCGAGTCTCGATTCCAGGCGCTTCAGGATCGCATCGATGTTGTCCGCGATCTGCTGCGCGTTCATCTCTTCACGGCCGACAGACGCGTGAATCGTGTTCGATGTCTTGGATCGAACTCGAACGGTTTTTCGTAGATTTTTTGCAATGGTAATAATGTCGATGTTTGGAGGCACCGGCTTCGGCATCTTCCCTCGAGGACCAAGGATTATCCCAAGTGTTTTCCCGATGGTTGGCATGAGCGGTGCTTCCGCGATGAAGAAATCGTACTCGTCCGCCATTTTCTTGAATTTCTTCTTGTCCTTCGCAAGCTCCTCGATTTCCTCTGGTTTTATCACCAAGTCTACGTGTGACTTTGATTTTATGGCGAGGTCTCCGCTCGCGAAAATAGCGATCTTTGCGTCCTCCCCTCGTCCGCTGGGTAGCATGACTTCGTCCTCGATCCGGTTCTTCGCATCATTCATGTCGATGTTCTTGAGGTTGATAACGACGTCTACGGATTGCTTGAATTTGCGTTCCAGTTTCTTGGACTCTTCGATTGCTTTTTGAACTGTCTCTACAGTTTTACTGTCAGCCATAGCTCTCAACGACTACTGTAAGTTGCTGTTACTCAAGAGGGTAACGTAGTTCTCGGGAATAATAATCTTATTTATAAAGGTTGTGTCCCCTTTGTTCAAGAATCTGGAGAAAAGCTAGCGAAATCAATCATCGGGACGTCATCGTTTCATTTCTTTGAAGGTTACTGAATGTTGTTCACCCGCAGTCCCCCAGCAATCCAAGGGGGTTTCATGCATGATGATGGTAACCGCCTGCGCTGGGATGCCGAACTCGGTGAACACCTTCGTAATCTTTTTCATCATCTCTGATTTTCGTTCTGGCGGGATCGGCCAGGTTTCAATAATAACCGTCGGCATAGTAATAGCACCTCGAGTACCTATTATTTTTCAATCCCTTATATACCCTTGTCTCCGCGGATATCAGTCGGAACAAAACAAAACAACGATGATTATTCTTGGGAACTCCGCTCAAGGATGAGCGTGAACACATCCTCTGGGTCACGAATCTTCTTAAGTTCCTTTTTCATGATGATCGGCGTTCCTTCCACATTCTTCATACTCACATCTTTATCAGTGAACACGACCGCGTGGCGCTCTGTGACCCGGGAGATGCTGCTCAGGATATGGGCTTTCTCCCGGAGGCGTTTGTTGTACTCCTGGACGCACGTGAGAAGGATTTTCTCCCTCTCTTTGCTGAGCGCCTCGAACGGGCAGCGATCCATGGGAATCACCTTATAGCCGACGTTCTCGAGGTGAGAGAACACCTCGGCTTGGAGGTCCTTCTTCGGGTCCGGTTCTCGCTGCACCGGCGGGATGATCTCCGCCTGCTGAATAAAGGTGAAGAGGTCAATCGGGGTGGTGACCGGCTGCTCGAACAGCTCCTCGATTCGGTTCGCGATCTCGATGCGCGCGTTCATCCCGTCTTCGTACATCGCGACCGTACGACGAGAGACGCGCACATGGCGGGCGACCATGCCAAGGGAGATGTTCTGCTCCTGACGCAGCCGCCTGATCTTCTCAGGGTCGAGGTTCACGTACAGGCCGCCTGGTGCCGCATACGCACGCACCGGCATGTTTTCCACCACGTGGTTTTTGAGGGTTTCGAGGGTCACCGCTTGGATGCCGAACCGGAAGTAGACGACATCGTTCTCAAGCGCGCTGACCCCGTTCTTCTCCCCGATGAGCAGCGGCGTGGCTTTAAGCAACATGGAGAGAGTACGGAGCTCTGTCGCGACGTCCTCGTTGAGCCCGTCGATGTTCCCCGATGCCTTGATGATGAGCAGGGTGGTTCCGCGTCGTGCGACGATATCGAACCCAGGGAGCCGAATCGTGTACTGGTCAGACACGGAGAAGCCCGCATCCCCTAAAATCTCTCGAATCGTGGTGAGCAGCTGCTGTTTATTCATAGACAAATATAACTTAAAGTAGGACCTCTCTAATAATGTTTTTGGTGAAATCTTATCTGGATCGGCATCGACGACACGGACTCAACGACGGGCGGTTGCACCACGTTTGTGGTCAAAACTATCATCCAACGACTCAGGGATGAGTACGAGATAATTGGCTATCCGCGCCTGGTACGACTCAACCCGAACGTCCCCTGGAAGACCAGAGGAAACGGTGCACTCTCCCTTCGCGTTGGGAAAAAGGGCGATACAGCCAAACAGAAAATCGGCGAAATCAACGGTGCCGAGGTGCGAAGCTCAGCCTCTTTCACGCAGGAGTTAGATGACAACCAGAGGAACGATATTTTTCAAACGACTCGCGAGATCCTCGAACAGCAGGCGCGCGTCGAGGACGAGAACACGAACCCAGGGCTCGTCATCATGACGACGCCCCCTGCTCGCACTCTCTACGAAAACGCTGTGACCAGGATCGTCATCCTCGATGAGATTCTTGGGACCTTGCAACACCATCACGCCTGGTTTGAAGGCTATAAAAACAAGCGAGGTCTGATCGGTGCCACCGCTGCGATCGCCTGGACCCCCATGGATAGAACGTTTGAGGTGATCGCGTACCGCCAGAAAGAGAACTGGGGGACCAAGCGAAACGTGGACCCGACATCCGTGAAAACGATGGATGAGCAGACACCCTCGACGTTCGACAACTATGACCATCGCAACAATCATAACCGCATCACCCCGAACTCACCCTGTCCGATCTTGTTTGGGATCAGGGGCGACAACACACAGGATCTGATCATTGCCACAACCATGATTCAATCTGAACCTGTGGACAGCTGGCTGGTTTTTGAATCGAATCAGGGGACGGACGATCATCTCCGACCATCACCTGTGAGTCGGGTCCAGCCGTACGCATCCGTGATCATTGAGGGGAAGGTCGCGGACAATCCCACAACAATCCAGGGCGGCCACGTGCTGTTCACGCTCAACGATGGCACCGGGACCATCCCTTGCGCTGCTTATGAACCGACCAAGGAATTCCGGAGAATCATCAGAGGATTATACACGGGCGACCTCATCGAAGTCTACGGGGGTGTACGAGAACAACCGCTCACTGTCAACCTCGAAAAAATCAATATCAAACACCTCACCAATATTCTTGTGAAAACAGAAAACCCTGTCTGTCCCCTTTGCGGGAAACACATGAACTCGAAAGGCACAGGTCAGGGGTATAAATGCATGACCTGCAAAACAACAAGCAACCAGCCACTCGTCAAACCGCTGCCCCGAAGCCTGACACCGGGTTTCTATGAAGTGCCGGTCTGCGCCCGACGCCATCTCAGCAAACCACTCAAACGGATGCTCGTATCACAAAAAACCGCTATGACTACCGGAACCGCAGGTACTCCGCGATGAACGCCCCCTCAACAGTCTCCATACGTCCGTGCATCATGATCCAACCGGTACAATTCACATGATACCGCCAGTAGTCGATGACCCCAAGGAGTCTTGCTTGGTCGACGCTTTCGACATTCATTTTCACCATGAGGAAGACCTTCTCGGTCATCGTCTCTGTTTCGAGGTACATTGGGATTGACCGTAAATGGTCAAGTTTGAATTGCTTCGCGGAGAACCAGATGGTCTCAGGGGAGATGTCGAGGTACCCACCGTCTTTTTCGCTGACCACCATCATCGGAGAGCGCGAAAGTCTTGTGGAAAAGGTCATCGCCCAGGTCACTGAATAGTCCGCGGACATGAAGGTACCCCAGAACCACCCATAGTTCAAGGCGACCCTCGGACGGACGCCCCAAGTGTGGTCGTGGTACCCGGTTCCTGTCACGTTCATCGTCGTTCCTTCGATCGTCATTGTTCCGTTCACGGTCGCGCGAGGAAGCATGACGACCCACCAGTCCCCTGCTTTCTGCTGTCGTTTCCAGCCCTGGGTGCAACCAACAAAATGAAGTGAAAAAGCGCACCGCGAAACCGCATAGGAAACGTTGTACTCATATCGACCATTCACAGGATTGTAAAAACCATGGATGAGCTCCTTGCCTCCGAGGGCGACCACAGGTACCTCAATGGAGGCATAGAACTTCTTCATGGAGCTCGCCTTTTCACTTTCGAAAATGAGCGTGCCTTGTTGGTAGAGATCGACCCGGGTGCTGACTCCCCCATGACCAAGGATGTTGAAGACCTTTACGCCTATGGTCAAGGAGTACCCGTTATCAAACACGGCGTCGAAGTACCACCATTCAGCGTACGGCCGCGCACCATGGCCGTGAAACGCGTCGTCTCGCAGGGACACGTCCTGCAGCGCGGAGAACATCGGTTTTAGGATCGCCGTGCTGATCGGGATATTTGGAACCACCAAGCACCCGGTGAGAATCAGCAGCGCAACCAATCGTTTCATAGCATTCCCTTTATCTACATGAGCCCTCGATGTTATAATCGTTTCTCCTCGATTTATTAAACGACCATTGAATTTGGTCCAGAGGACACCGGTCTAACAGCGTAATACTTTTTAAGGGATGACCGCTTCTTGGTTTCAATTTCTCCCATACTGCGGGTGTGGTGTAGCCTGGTATCACATAAGCTTGCCAAGCTTATAACCCGGGTTCAAATCCCGGCGCCCGCACTTATCGCCGTCGTTAATTGCGATTCCTTCTACTAAAGCAATATATTCCCGAAGTCGTATTTCCAGAAACGAGCTAATATTGATGTCACAATCTTTTACTTTTTTGAGTAAATCTTCATCAATAGCAAGGGTTAATTTCCGCTTTGACATACGTATAAAATACGTGTTTTGATAATTATGTTTTTCGAAAGGAGAAGGGGATTTGAACGCCAGTTTATTGGTACGAAAATGAGAGACAGATGGGGGGATCCCTCCTTATCGGTCTACAATTTCATACGTTCTCTTTTCAATGTAAATCTGTTGTGCGATTCAAAACGACAACCACGATGAGCGAGGATTTCGGATGTTCTTTCTTAGATTTTCTAAGGGATGACGTACGGTTCAGATGCGGGTAACCAATCAATCTCTATCCAATTCTGCCATTCACTTTTTCGTATATCTCCTGTAACTCCATGAATGATTTTAGGATGAGTGAGTGACTGATTCCAATAGTTCCTTAGGAATCTATTATCCTGCAAAGGTGTCGTACAATTGAAATATGCATCTTGCTGATTCTCCAAGAAATTATTTCTCATAATAAGATTTTGTCTAGACTGGTTCAAACGAATGCCAAGTGTATTTTCCTCAATCGTATTGCCGGTGATGAGATTGTACCTACAACCTCTAAGTAAGATTCCCTCGAGACTATTGTGCGTAATGATGTTCCGAGAAACGATATTATCACGGACATCAAAGTAATCTAGGATTACCCCGATTTTATTATAGGAGAGGACATTATCAATGAGAATGTTGCTATGAGAGGAAGCATAAATGTCTATCCCATACCATCCATCAGAAATGTTGTTCCTCATGATGATATTGTATTGTGATTTGCTCAACGAAATACCGTTTTGAATTATGTTATCAGAGATGACCACAAAGGAAACACTAGCAAAAATAACCGCTTCGTAATTATGGGTCTGGATAGTAAATCCCTGTACTCGGACCCTATTGGATGAAATCCAAACCCCGGCTCCTGTATTAGGCCCGCTGATGATTGTTGTATTTTTGTTCTCGCCTTTCAAAGTAATTGATTTTTCTATGACGACATTTTCGTTGTACATGCCACCATAAACAAAAACCGTATAACCATTAGATGAAGCATTCACCGCATCCTGAATTTTGGTATAATTATTCGGACCTACGCCACCAACATACAAGGTTTTTCCCTTTGCAAGAGGTTGAAACGTCTTTTCCGATAATGTATTTGCCGATACAGGTATGATTGTACTTATTATCATCAGCATACAAACAAGGACACAAATTATTCCTTTCTTCATACTTTTCATTCCTCCTTACAAAATGATAAATCTCATCATATATTTAAATTTATATCCAAAACAATCCAAAAACAAAGGATATTTTTTCATGTCTTTCCCCCGCAATACAATTTTATAACACCGTTCCCCTTTAAAAACGTATCCTCCTCTGGACAAAGAGGTCATGGGTTCAAATCCCTTCCCCTGTACAAGACACCACGGTTTTCCTTAACTTTTACTCGGAACTAAGGAACGGGTAATAATTGTTAAACAAGCTATAAAAAGCATTAGAGAAGATGCAATGATATGGTAACAAAAAAGAAACAGAAAAGCATGGTAATCGATGAGCTTTCAGAGAAGTAACAGGTTGATGGTCTAATTCTTTAAAAAAAAGTTCATACCATTGTTGTTTTTAATTATTTTCTCCCTTATACTCATTTAAAAATACCTCGTTCTAATTAAAATTTTTTTATTTTTTTAAAAATTCACTTTTAGTGTCCTTGCACTCACGAACTTTCCCCGTTAACTTTTATTATAACATTACGATTAATAATAACAAGAAATCATTCATCAGCAGATGCACGTGCATATGCAGTTGCATATGCACCGTTTACTCCCTTTTGATTGTCGTCTGAGGGAGGTATGCAGGTGAATAACCAGGCATTACTGCAAGTGCATACGCAGGGATGTATCCGCCAGCGAATACTTTATTAAAAGAGGGAGCATTCATTTTTTTCACGGGATGATGGGATGCTGGAACAAACAACGTTAGACCGCTCTATCGAAATCAAACGGTCACTGGCGATACGGGCATTACGGCGCAGTAACATCAGACGGAAGGTCACGGAGTACCTCTTCGAGATCCACCCGAACTGCAGCTACACCTCGGAGATCGCGTATCATATTGGAGCTACTTCTTCGAATGTGATCGGGGCGCTTCGTGGTATCGAGCTTCGATACCGCGAGGAGGAATCCCTCATCGGTCTACATCTGGTCGAGGAGCGTAACGGCGGGAAAAATGTACGCCTGTACGGCATCACTGATTTTGGTAAAGAGATTATGCAGAACATGAAAGGGCAACGATAAGACAGACTGGGGGCAAAGAAAATGTCTTTTCTCATTCGATACGTCTTGTAGAGAAAACGCGTGGTAAAATAAACAACAGGAAGGAAGAATATAGAGGGGGGAAAAGAGGGTTAAAAAACTATGGTTCTTCCTTTCCTAGTTGTTGTTCACCAAGATATCGGTTATTACTTTTAAGAGTGTTGTTCGCAGCTACACATGTACCCGTATATGCAACCGCATCATACTTTGTCGAGGTACGAAAAAATCTCCTGTCGAAGCGGCTCGATTCCCTCTCCGGTCGTACAGGATATCTTCAGATGCTGGTTCATCGTTTTTTTCACGTCGCATTTATTTTCAGTCAGTACAAAAGGGACGTCCGGGAAAATCCCTTTGATGTTCTCGAGCATCTTTTGCTGGTCGATGAGGGGGTACCCGCAGGTTTCAGACGGGTCTAGAACAAACACGATTAGGTCAGCAAGGTTACGCAGCGCAGCGATTGCCTGCTGTTCGATTTTACTGCGCTCGGCAAGCGGCCGGTCAAGGAGTCCAGGTGTGTCGATGATCTGGTACATTTTTTGTTCGTACCTCACCTTGCGCTGCATGTGACCGACGTAGATCTGCTTGGTGGTGTACGGGTATTGGGCGATCTCCGGTTTCGCCGCGGAGAGCTGCCTGATGAGGGAGGATTTCCCGACGTTCGGGTATCCCGCGATCACCGCGGTCGGTACATCAGAGAGATCCGGGAAGGTTTTGAGGATGCGTTGCGCGTCCGCAAGAAAGACCAAGTACTGATCGACCTGTTTCACAATTGAGGAAATCCTGCCGTAGATTTCCTTCTGTTTCTGTTTCAGGAACTCGATGTTACCTGTTTTGGAAAGCGAGCTGCGCTGGGCTGAGTACACGTTCAGCGTTGTTTTCCGTGACCAGTCAATCGCGCCGAGCGCTTTCTTGAGTTTGTCGGTATTGATCTTGATGTCGATGATCTCCTGGTAGAACAAGGGGAGCTTGTCTATGGAGGGGAACTCCTTGACGTAGGATTCGAGCTGGCCGGTGAGGTACTCAATGAACAGCTCGGTGCGCGCGATCACGATCTTTTTGATTTCGTAGCGTTTGTCACGATCATGGATGTGGACTTTTTTAGTTTTCTTGATCGCTTGATCCAGAAGTTGTTTCGCGGGGAGCGCC
>DATKKD010000222.1:0-1605 GCA_035543435.1 Thermoplasmatota archaeon | reverse complement strand
CTTTGGCATCTGGATCCTGAGCACCTATCACACCGTGATTTACCGCAACAACATCACCCACAACAGCAACGTCGGGGTGTGGACCTTCATCACCTCCGCAGATACAATCCTTCAGAACAATTTCATCGGAAATAATAGGAGCGCAATCTCGTTTGAAGGACCCTTGAGCAGACTGAGTATGTTTAAAAACAAGGTTCATTTTCCACTCCATCGGAACGTGTGGAGACAGAACTATTGGGGTGAGTCACGACTCCTCCCTTACATAATCCCCGGGATCTACCTAAAAATAACTTTTCAGATCGACTGGCTACCCGCACAAAAACCATATAGTATATAAGAGAACAATAATGATAGGTTCGTCTCAGAGGAAAGCTCTCGCGATGGGAATCGTCCTCTTTCTCCTAGGTGTCGCTATCGCACCAAACATCAACTTCGACGTCGTCAAAGCCTCTCTGAACGATGACATTATTGGAGTGACTACTCAGACATGTGGCGTGAAAGAATGGGACAACACCACTGTGCACCTTTCCAGATCCCAGTATCAGAACCTCCAGCTCTATTTTACCACGTTCAGAGATCGTATAAACCACACCACGACAAGGGAAGAAGCTGTTCCCCTGTTCAACGAAGCAGTGGTGGAGTTGAACAAGCATGGATTGCTGCCGAAAGGCATGAGCGTCGCGCAGGCCCAACGCCTGGTGACCGGGGGTGATCCCCTGGTACGACTCCTGCAGTCAGCAGAGAAAACAATGAGGAAATCCACGATCAATGATTCCACGAATCTCTTTTGTCTCGTCGCAGGATACTCAAACTACACCGTGATTTACACGTTGTTTCAAAATCTATTGATGGCCAGCATGTATTTGTTCTTCGGTTGGCTTTATAAGGTGTCGTTCATCCTTTACTTGTGGATGATGATCTTTCTCGTGGGGATCGCCATGGCGTTTTTCGGGATCGACTACCTCGTGCCTTTTACGCTCTTGAGCAATATTTATTTCTACGACGGCACTGGGTTCTTGTTCACCCTGGGTCTGGGTGGATTCAAACAATGGGTGGGGACTCTTCATGGGAAGATCACCGGGTTTACCGGGATCAAAATACTCCTGAATCTCAAAGACCCCATTGAGTACTTTTATCTTGGATCAGCCGTACAAGTCGAGATGAAATGAAGCATCCCCTCATGAACAACTATACGGAGGATTTTTACGGATTCATCGCAGAGGAGCGCCCTAAGGCCAGAAGTCGTTCTTGAAGGCCTTCAAGTCCATGGTCGTCCAATCATTGAAATCGTTCATCCCCCGGGACCCGTCAGAGTAATCCACCATGAGGAACATGTACCCGTAGTTCATCACGCTCTTGTACGGGCGGTACTTCCAGTACTGGTACTGCCAGGGGTACGCGCTCCTCCCGTTGTCAACCGCAGGGTTCTCGATTGCAAGCGTATGACCGCACTCATGCATGTAAGCGCTCGCGAACACGATGTCCCGGTCCAGATGCTGCTTCCTCACCTTGTCGCTAAGCCCTTTGTAGGAGATCTGGAACCGGTTCGCCCCGAACGCGTTCCCGTTCGCCATGGAGCACTGGTAGATCACGACCCCGTAGTGG
>DATKKD010000221.1:0-2814 GCA_035543435.1 Thermoplasmatota archaeon | reverse complement strand
CTTTGGCATCTGGATCCTGAGCACCTATCACACCGTGATTTACCGCAACAACATCACCCACAACAGCAACGTCGGGGTGTGGACCTTCATCACCTCCGCAGATACAATCCTTCAGAACAATTTCATCGGAAATAATAGGAGTGCAATCTCGTTTGAAGGACCCTTGAGCAGACTGAGTATGTTCAAAAACAAGGTTCATTTTCCACTCCATCGGAACGTGTGGAGACGGAACTATTGGGATGAGTCACGACTCCTCCCTTACATAATCCCCGGGATCTACCTGAAAATAACTTTCCAGATCGACTGGCTACCCGCACAAAAACCATATAGTATATAGGAGAATAATAATGATAGGTTCGTCTCAGAGGAAAGCTCTCGCGATGGGAATCGTCCTCTTTCTCCTAGGTGTCGCTATCGCACCAAACATCAACTTCGACGTCGTCAAAGCCTCTCTGGACGATGACCTTGTTGGAGTGACGACGCAAGCATGCGGCGTGAAAGGATGCGAAAACACCACGGTGCACCTTACCAGATCCCAGTATCAGAACCTCCAGCTTTATGTTGACACGTTCAGAGAGCGTATCAACCATACAACAACAAGGGAAGAAGCAGTTCCCTTATTCAACGAAGCAGTGGTGGAGTTGAACAAATATGGATTGCTGCCGAAGGGCATGAGCGTCGCACAGGCCCAACGCCTGGTGACCGGGGGAGATCCTCTGGTACGACTCCTGCAGTCAGCAGAGAAAACAATGAGGAAATCCCTGATCAATTATTCCACGAATAGTTTCTGTCTTGTCGCAGGATATTCCAACATCACCGTGATTTACACGTTGTTTCAAAATCTATTGATGGCCAGTATGTATTTGTTCTTCGGTTGGCTCTATAAGGTGTCGTTCATCCTTTATTTGTGGATGATGATTTTTCTCGTGGGGATTGTCATGGTTTTTGTTGGACTCGGTTACCTCATCCCTTTCACGCTCTGGAGCAGTATTTATTTCTACGACGGCACCGGGTTCTTGTTTAGCCTAGGCCTGGGTGGATTCAAAAAATGGGTGGGGACTCTGCATGGGAAGATTACCGGGTTTACCGGGATCAAAATACTCCTGAATCTCAAAGACCCCATTGAGTACTTTTACCTTGGCTCTGCCGTCCATGTCGAGATGAGGTGAGACCCGAGCATCTTGTATTTTCTTCCGACCGAAACAAAGAAACAAGAGGGCATACTTACCTTCGAAATACCATCCATAAAGAAAAACAGGTTCTTTTAGGGATTTTGGATAAAATTACCGAGGGAAAGATTCAAATAGATAATGTTACATATATATAACATAATGTTAGTAAAAAATAACAAAAAATTTGAGAAAAAACATATATCCAAAAGAGGTGAAGAACCATGAAAGGGAAAATCGGAATCGTCATAGGGCTGTTTGTCATAATCGCCGTGCTCGCAACCATCGTAGTCTATCTCCTTAACGCAGGAACACTCATCCTGACAGAACTCGCCTCTGTGGCAATCATCATGATCTTGGTAGGCTTCGCCGCGTACGTCCTCTGGGACCGAGCAAGAAACCTTAGGAAAGGATTACCGGTAAAAGACGAACGGATGATTATCATCAGCTATAGGGCAGGGTACTACGGGTTCATCGCAGCAATCTACAGCGCAGTTGGTGCTCCTGTAATCTACGACATTCTCTACGGAAAAGAACTCCCAGGCGACCTTACCACTGCAGCCGTCGTCCTCATCTCAGCGTTCGTCTTCTTTGTCTCGTATCTGTACCTCGCCCAGAAGGGGAAGGAATGAACAAGAAGGGACTGACACGAAAATAACACGATCAACCTACTTCCTGATATTCGCTGCCTTCTTACTCGCCGTGACGGCCACGATCAGGGGATTTTCCCTCGATTTATCTAAGCAAATGTTTCTTCCCATAATTCTCGTTGTAATCATTCTCGCCGTCGTTGGAACCATCGTGGCGATTAAGGACAAGGAATTCATCCGGATCATATCAGATGAACGCACCAAGAAAGTCGACCGATCCGCTGGATACTACTCCTGGTGGTTCTCCGTCCTTTTCATCTACGTCTTCGGTGTACTCGCTGAATTCGAAGACTTCACGCCCCTACAAACCATCTCCGTGATCCTCCTAGAAATGTTTCTGACCCTCATCCTGCTCCACATGTACTTCAACTTCAAGGGCAAAGAATAGAAGGGATTCCCCATGAAGACACGCATCAAGGAACTCAGGGCACGCTACGACCTCACCCAGGAGGACCTCGCACGAAAGGTAGGGGTTCGACGAGAGACCATCCTCTTCATCGAGAAAGGAAACTACAACCCCTCCCTCAAGCTCGCCCACGACATCGCCAAGGCCCTGCAAACCACCATCGACGACCTGTTCATCTTCGAAGAAGTATAGAAAAATCAAAGGAAGGGCGCCCTAAGGCCAGAAGTCGTACTTGAAAGCCTTCAGGTCCATGGTCGTCCAATCATTGAAATCGTTCATCCCCCGGGACCCGTCCGAATAATCCACCATGAGGAACATGTACCCATAGTTCATCACGCTCTTGTACGGCCGGTACTTCCAATACTGGTACTGCCAGGGGTACGCGCTCCTCCCGTTGTCAACCGCAGGGTTCTCGATCGCAAGCGTATGACCGCACTCATGCATGTACGCGCTCGCGAACACGATGTCCCGGTCCAGATGCTGCTTCCTCACCTTGTCGCTAAGCCCTTTGTAGGAGATCTGGAACCGGTTCGCCCCGAACGCGTTCCCGTTCGCCATGGAGCACTGGTAGATCACGACCCCGTAGTGG
>DATKKD010000220.1:0-5139 GCA_035543435.1 Thermoplasmatota archaeon | reverse complement strand
TTCTGATTTTTCACATGCAAAGTTTATGATTCGACGCTAAGGAAAGTTTGGGCTACCAACAAGACTGAATCCAATGATAAATCCGATATTATAATATTCTTACCGTGGGGAAAATCGAATCATATGAAGTCCTATTACCATCATAAGAATAAGCAATTATTCTCAGAGACCATACATGAATGAACATTAATTGGGGAGTCCATTTCCAAGTTAGATTATAAGGTGGAGTTCTGAGCGTACCTAACAGCAAGAGGTTTGCATAAACCTCGATTTTACTGACATTACTTAAGGTGAGTATGGACACGTTTATCTTCCCGATGAGAATGGTCACATAAATGGTGGACATTCCCTCTTCGCCAAATTTGTATACGTACCCGGATCGAGGATAGGTGATGACCGCTAGCGTTTGTTTGTTGAGGAAAAGACGGACGATCCCCTGTGTCCCTCCAGTGGCAAGATCGTCGTAGCCATCATGGTTGAAATCCCCTGACGCCATTCCCCCTGATGTAAAATCTTCGCCAGTAAATCCCCCTTTATTTGTAAGCATGCAAAAAAGATATGGGATGAACTCGCTGTTCTTATTTAATAGGAGATACAGTTGATATCCCGCACCTATAATGAAATCTGGTGCTCCGTCATGATTGTAGTCAATCGAGGTAAGACTCGCTGTGAATGCTTGCCATGGTAACGAAAAGACCAATACTCCAGGATCTTGATTGAATATGATCGTGTGATTCGACTCTTGCCACTGGTTTTTGATAAGATATACGCCTCCTTGGGGATATGATGTACATGCGGCTATGAGTAGATCGACATCGCCATCACGATCAACATCGCCTGAGGCGACTCCCCAGCTGACATCCCCCCAATCATGAATAAACCCTGTGCCAGTGAAATTCAGGTCCCCGTTGTTCAAATAGAGTTCCGCTTTTCCACCATTGTCGCCTACGACGAAGTCAAGGAGGCCGTCATTGTTAAAATCAGCTGTGGTCGTATGCGGATTTGTTCGCCCTGGGAGTGTAAGGATTCTTGTATAGGTGGTGAAATTATTTTCACCGTCATTTAGAAGGATACCAATTGTTCCGTTTGTGTTCCCGCCAGACTGATCGTGTTCCGTATAACAAATGAGTATATCGGTGTATCCGTCATTATTGTAATCTCCAGCATTTAAATTATTGATGTAAATCTCATGTATGGACCAAATGTCTTTTTTTGTGAAATTTCCAGTCCCATCGCCATAAAAGATAGAAATCTCGGAATGTGTAATAGGCTTGTCTGCGTACGCCGCGGCGAAATCCAGATTTCCATCTTGGTTGAAATCCGCGGTTGCCACACCCCATGCTGCTTGACCAAAGGAACCAATATCCGTTATATCAAAGAGCGCGTTCTTATAAGCTAAATGAAAACCTTTAATTGAATCTGTTTTTAATGCAGTGGTAATAGTAGTAGAAAAGGGTCCTGCTGAAATCATTACCATGATTGTAACAATTGTAACGAACTTTTTCATTATCATTTTCCCCCACATTATATCTTTTTTCATTTTTAATAAAATCTGATTCATTAGTCCATGAACTGTTTGTATACAAATCCTCCTGAAATTTATATGATTGTTTCACTATATATTTTTATCGGGTAGGGAGGGGGAGACCACCACAGGCAAAGACCTTTCCAAAGGATCTTCCGCAACCTCTTAGCAGTCAAGCCGAAACTGATAAAAAAAGGCCGCGCGTTATCCTCGTATTGGGAGTTAGATAACGATGACTGAACTCAACGTCCAGGAACTACTCTCCACCTACGACGCCAAGAACATCACGATCGCGACGGTCTGCTCGCACTCCAGCCTTCAGATTTTTAATGGCGCGAAAAAAGAAGGCTTCAAGACCCTCGGGATTTCGATCGGCGAGGTGAAGAAATTCTACGACGCGTTCCCCTTGGGGAAGCCTGACGAGTTCTTCACGGTTGACAACTACAAGGACATCCCGAAGTACTCTGACGAGCTACGGCAGAAGAACGTGGTCGTGATCCCGCACGGCTCGTTCGTCGAGTACCTCGGACCGAAGAACTTCCTCACCCTGCAGGTGCCGACGTTCGGGAACCGGCACGTGCTTATGTGGGAGTCCGACCGCGAGAAGGAGCGGGAGTGGCTCGAGGGCGCGGGCATCACCATGCCCAAGGAGGTCAAGGACCCCCGCAACATCGACAAGCCCGTGATCGTGAAATACCATGGTGCGAAAGGCGGCAAGGGGTTCTTCATCGCCAAGACGTTCATGGAATTCTCAAAACGAGTGAAGCATGACAAGCCGTACACTATCCAGGAATTCGTAATGGGGACTAGATACTACCTGCATTATTTCTATTCACCGATCCAAGAGACGGGGTACAAACTGAAGAAAGGGAGCCTACAGCTACTTTCCATGGACCGACGTGATGAGACCACGATTGATGAAGTGCAACGTCTCGGGTCCATCGCGGAGCTCGAAGAGCTCGGGATCCACCCGACGTTCGTCGTCACCGGCAACATCCCGATCGTCATGCGGGAGTCGCTGCTCCCCCAGGTGTTCAAGATGGGCGAGGCCGTGGTCGAGAAATCCCTTGAGCTCTTCGGCGGCATCATCGGACCGTTCTGCCTCGAGACCGTGGTGACCGAGGACCTCGAGTTCAAGGTGTTCGAGATCTCTGCCCGCATCGTCGCAGGGACGAATCCGTACGTCGCAGGCTCACCGTACTCGGAGCTCATCCAGCCGGATCTCTCCACCGGTCGAAGGATTGCCCAGGAGATAAAGTACGGCGTGAAACAGAACAAACTAACCGAGATACTCAGCTGAGGAAGAGGATGCTGACGCTTGTGCTCGCGGAGGCTGAGCTGGAACTCGTCCCCATTGAGCTTATCCACCACCCAGCAGTCATCGCCCATGCAAGACAGCGGGGGAAAGAACCAGCGCGTATCCTCCTTGATTCGAACTACCATCACGCGGCCATGACCGGGCTTCCTGAAGGACGACGCCGCGGGCGACCAGACATGGCGCATCTTTTCCTTCTTACAGCTCTGGAGTCCGTGGCGAACAAACAAGGGAAGATACAGGTGATCATCCACACCAGAAACGATGAGATCATCAAGGTTAATCCCGAGACACGCATCATGCGCAACTACGAGCGGTTCCTCGGGCTCATGGAACAGCTGTTCGAAAAAGGAGTGGTCCCTGATGAGAACCACCCGCTCCTCGAACTACAGCGGCATAAGACTCTTCAGCACCTAGTCGAGGAAACGAAGTCAGATCTTGTTGTCGCGTGTTCAAAATCAGGGACGCCCACGAAGCTTCACGACTTTTTCCACAAGCATTCGAAAGAACACGTCCTCTGCCTCATCGGTGGGTTCCCCAGCGGGACGTTTCATGCGGACATCACCACGATGGTCGCAGACACCATCTCCCTCTATCCTGAGATGCTGCCCGTCTGGACGGTCACCAGCGAGATCCTGGTGGCCTACGAAAACGTATCCCGATAGAGCATGACCATGACGCCGATCTGCGCCCACAGCCTGTTCTCCGCCTCATCAAAAATCACGGACTGCGGACCGTGCGCAACCTCTTTTGTGACCTCAAGACCGTAGTACGCAGGGAGACAGTGCATGAAAATAGCATCTTTCTTCGCCTGCCTCATCATCGCCTGGTCGATGGTGTACCCCTGGAATTCCTTGATGCGTTTCTCTTTCTCGGCTTCATCGCCCATGGACACCCACGTGTCGGTCGCGACCACGTCAGCATTCACGGTCGCATCCTTCACCTTCTCGGTGACCTCGACCTTCACCCCGAATTTTTTTGTCTCCTCGACATAGTATTTCTCAGGCCAGTATTGTTTAGGCGCGACGATGCGAATGTTCATCCCCGTCATGCCGCAGCCGAGCAGGTACGAGTGCGCCATGTTGTTGTTCCCGTCGCCGAGGTACACGAACTGGAGATCCTTCAAAGCGCCTTTGTGCTCTTTGATCGTCATGAGGTCGGTGATGACTTGACACGGGTGTTCCTTGTTGTCAAGCCCGTTGATTACCGGGATTGTCGCATATCGTGCCAGCTCCTTCATCGCATCGGCGCTCTTGGCGCGGTACATGATCATGTCAAGGTATCGTGAGAGAACGAGTGCGGTATCCTGGATGCTCTCACCGCGGCCGAGCTGGAGGTCATTGGTGCTCAGAAAGATCGCATGGCCACCGAGCAGCGTCATCCCCACTTCGAACGACACCCTCGTCCGGGTGCTTGGTTTTTCGAACATCATCCCAAGGGTTCTTCCTTTCAGCTCTTCGATGGATATCCCTTGTTTTGATTGCTGCTTCATCTTCATGCTAAGGTCGATGATCTCATCCAGATCATTTTTGACGTCAAGCATGGAAAGAAGGTCTCGTTTCATCGAACGTGGGAATGTGCCTTCGTCCCTTAAACGTATCGTCTTCCGGAAAACATTTTATCTGAGGACATGATTCATGCACTCAATGGGTGTTGATCTAGGGGAGTTGTTCACCAAGGAATCGTGTACCTTCGAGGATTTCAAGAACCAGGTGATCGCGATCGATGCGTACAACGTGCTGCACCAATTCCTTGCCATTATCAGACAGCGTGACGGCACCCCACTGAAGGATGCCCAGGGGCGGATCACCTCGCATCTCTCAGGGCTCTTCTACCGGACCGCGAACATGATCGAGTCGCGTATCCGTCCGGTGTACGTCTTCGACGGCGTCCCACACCCTCTCAAGGCCCGCACGATCCAGCAACGAAGGGAACGCAAAGAGCAGGCCGAGAGGGCCTGGAAGGAGGCGCTTGCGCGAGGCGACCTGGAGACCGCTAAGAGCAAGGCGTCGCAGACCTCCCGGGTCACGGACGAGATCATCCAGCAAAGCAAGGACCTGCTCGAAGCGCTCGGGGTTCCCCACATTCAGGCGCCATCGGAGGGGGAGGCGCAGGCAAGCTTCCTGGTGAGAGAAGGTGATGCGTACGCGGTCGGCTCCCAGGATTTCGACTGTCTGCTCTTTGGAACGCCCTTCCTTGTTCGAAACCTCACGTCTTCGGAGCGAAGGAAGCTTCCCGGTAAAACCGCGTACACGACGGTCCATCCTGAACTCATCCGTTTGCAGCCTGGATTGAAATC
>DATKKD010000219.1:0-14766 GCA_035543435.1 Thermoplasmatota archaeon | reverse complement strand
TCCATGAGACTCATTGCTCCACCTCTTCGAAACGAATGATGTTACGCTGAAAAACCTCTGGTTTCCGTATCAGAGCACCCTTCTAAATATCTTCGTTTCAAACAGGCGTAAATTTAAAGACTCAGGATTTATCCAGGTATGAGGATTCCTATGGATTTCCATCTCACCGAGCAGCAGAAACTGTTCAAAAAAATAGTCAAAGAATTTGCTGACAAAGAAATCAAACCACTCGCTGCAAAGATCGATAAAGAGGAGTACTTCCCCTGGGAGATGTACAAGAAGATGGGAAAGCTCGGGCTCATGGGCATGACGGTGCCAAAACAGTACGGCGGCGCAGGGATCGACCGCGTGAGTTACATGATCGCCCTTGAGGAGATCTCACGGGTCTGCGGCTCGACAGGCATCACGGTCGAGGCGCACAACAGCCTCGGCGTCGGCCATATCTACGAGAAAGGCACCGAGGAGCAACGGAAAAAATATCTGCCGCATCTCCTCCACGGCGAAGCCATCGCGGCATGGGCGCTCACCGAACCGAACGCAGGCTCAGACGCTGCAGGGCTACAGACCACCGCGGTGCTCGACGGTGACGAATGGGTGCTCAACGGAACGAAACAGTTCATCACGAGCGGCGACATCGCCAAGGTCGTCACGGTCATGGCCAAGACTGACAAGACACTCGGTGCGAAAGGCATCACCGCGTTCATCGTCGAGAAAGACACGCCAGGATTGAGTGTCGGTGTGCTTGAGGATAAACTTGGGCTACGGGGAAGCAAAACCGCGGAACTCATTCTAGAGAATTGTCGCGTCCCCAAAGAGAACCTGCTTGGCGAGAAGAACCTTGGGTTCGTGGGTGCGATGACGATCCTTGACCGCGGCAGGACCGCGATAGGGGCCATGGCGGTCGGCATCGCTCAGGGCGCGCTCGAGGAAAGCCTGTCGTACGCGAAACAACGCGTACAGTTCGGAAAACCAATCGGGAAGAACCAGGCGATCCAATGGATGCTTGCGGATATGGCGACATCCATCGACGCCGCACGACTCCTCGTCATGCGTGCCGCGTTCCTCGAAGATAAGGGGCTACCCTTCAGCATGGAGGCCTCCATGGCGAAACTGTTCGCATCGGAGATAGCGATGAAAGCGACACGGGACGCGATCCAGATCCATGGCGGAAACGGGTACATGCGCGACCTGCCTTTGGAAAGGTTTTATCGAGATGTTAAGTTGACTCAGATCGGTGAAGGAACCTCTGAGGTTCAACGGATGGTCATCGCAAAACGACTCGGCTTGTAGACAAAACAAAGGGGAGAAATCACTTATGAAAGAGGTAGAACCTCAATGTGACACGGTGTTTAAGAAAGATCGGTACGAGGCGCTCTACAAGAGCTTCACCTGGAAGGTTCCTACCCACTATAATTTCGGGTTTGACGTTGTCGACCAATGGGCTGAGGACCGGACGAAACTTGCCCTAATCTCGATTGATAAATCAGGCGAACGTCCACGCTACCATACCTTCTACGACCTTAAAGTCCAATCGAACCAGTTCGCGAACGTTCTTCGACGACTCAAGGTGAAAAAAGGAGACCGGGTGCTCGTCATCCTCCAAAGCATCCCGGAATGGTATATCGCGCTCATCGGCATGTTCAAACTCGGTGTGGTCGCAATGCCAGGCACAGTGCTGCTCACCTCCAAGGACATCGAGTACCGAATAAACCGGTCCGAGGCGTGCATGGTGATCACCGACCTTGATCATGCGGATCGGGTCGAGGCAGTTCGCAAGAACTGTCCAACTCTGAAACATATGATGCTCGTCGACGGGAAACGAGAAGACTGGCTGAACTTCACGGATGAGATGAAGGATGCTCCACGTGAGCTGTCACAAAAAGAGATAGGCAAAACACGGGCGGACGAACCACTCCTCATTTATTTTACCTCTGGCACCACAGGGCACCCCAAGATGGTGTTGCACACCCATAGCTATCCGCTGGGCCATGAGGTGACAGCACGGTTCGCTCAGGCGCTTACCAAGTGCGACCTGCACTGGACCGTCTCGGAGACAGGCTGGGCGAAAGCGGCCTGGGGGAAACTGTTCGGGCAGATGATCGTCGGCGCTGCAATCATCCAATGGGAGACACCTGGTAGGTTTGATGCGGACGGTCTGCTCAGGGCGATGGAGCGATATGGGGTCACGACGTTTTGCGCGCCACCCACCGTATATCGAATGCTCATCCAGATGGACCTTCATCAGTATAAACTCAAACTGCGGCATTGCATGAGTGCTGGTGAACCGCTCAACCCCGAGGTCATCAGGGTGTGGAAGGAAGCGTTCGGGCTTGAGATTTATGATTTCTACGGGCAGACCGAAACCGTGTGCGTGTTGTCCAACTTCCCGTTCATGCCGATTAAATACGGGTCGGTCGGGAAACCAACCCCGGGCCATGATGTCCGCATCGTGGACGAGGACGGCAAGGAACTCAAGGCAAACGAGGTCGGCGATATCGCTCTTTACATCGGCGAGGTACGGCCGCCAGGGCTGTTCAAGGAGTACTGGAAGGACCCGGAGCTCATGCAGAGATCCTTCCGCGGGAACTACTATTACACAGGGGATCAGGGGTACAAGGATGCCGACGGGTACTTCTGGTTCGTCGGCCGGGATGATGACATCATCAAGTCCTCCGGGTATAGGATAGGACCGTTCGAGGTCGAATCAGCGCTCATCGAGCATGACGCGGTCGCGGAGTGCGCGGTCGTGGGCGCCCCTGACCCCGAGGGTGTACGCGGCATCGTCGTCAAGGCATACGTGGTGCTTGCCAAAGGATACAAACCGTCTGAGGCTCTCACCAAGGAACTGCAGGACCATGTAAAGAAGGTCACCGCCCCGTACAAGTACCCCAGGATCATCGAATACATGGACGAGCTGCCCAAGACCATCTCAGGGAAGATCCTCAGACGGGAGTTGCGCGATAAGAAAACGTTTTAGGATGTGTTTTCCCTGTTCCAACTCAGCATGAGGTCCTTGAGCAGGGCGTAGAGGAACCTGATGAAGATAGGACCCCGGTATTTCGAGAAGCTGATCTGACCACCGGAGACACCGATGATGAGCTTCGCGAATTTCTTGTCCTCAGTCATCATCCTCACGATCCGCTCCGAGTTCCGCCCCCATTGGTTGTTGAACACGCCGAGGATCTTGAGGTCATTGCCGAAATCCTTCTTCCATTCTCTCTGGTACGATGCTAGAAATCGTTTACTGAAGTCATGGGCGTGGAACGCATCAGTGATGACCCTGGCCGCGATCTGGCCTGAGGACATCGCGTAGTAGATGCCTTCCCCGGTAATCGGGTTGATGAACCCAGCAGCGTCGCCACAGAGGAGCACACGGTCCCCATACGTGTTTTCCAGGGGAAAGATCGGCAGGGTCGCGCCCTTGAGGTTCTCTATGGGAAACTCCTCTGGGAGGAGATGCTGCTCCTTAAGCATGGCGACAAACGCCTCGTAGCTCTCCTTCAGCGGTGCCTTCTGCTTCTTCCGAGGGAGCGCCGACTGGAACTCGCCGATGCCGAGGTTCACGCAGTGTTTCTTCGGGAACACCCAGCCGTACCCTGCAACACCGTGCGCTTTGATGAAGAGATGCACCAGCCGTTTCTTCGTGTAGAGCGCGTCCAACTGTCTCGGAGTTAAGGGTTGTTCTTGGACGAGGGAGATGCAGAGTGATTCGAGTTTCTTGCAAAGGTTTGTCTTTTCTGCGACCACGCTGCGCATTCCGTCACAACCCACGACCACCTCCGCCTCAACAGTCTCGCCGTCCTTGAGCAGCACGAGCACCCCTGTCGGTCTCACGGACACGTCAATCACAGTCCGGCCCTCAAAAAACGTCACACCAGCATGACACGCAAGCTGCACGAGTTTATGGTCAAAGTTCTTTCGTTGCACCATCATCAATAAGGGATGCTCCCTGATCAAGCTGAATCGGTACCGCAGCGACGAGGAGTACGTGATGCTGCCGTAGGAGATCGAGTCGATGAATGGTTCGATGTACGGGAAACGTTTCTGCAACCGGGTCGGCATCCCGCCGCCGCAGGGTTTGTCCCGGGGAAACGTCTCGGCATCAAGCAGAAGGACAGAAAGCTTGTGTTCCGCGAGGCATTTCGCAGCGGTCGCGCCTGCGGGCCCCGCGCCGACGACTACAACATCATACTTCATCATGGAACCAACGATTCTGGTTACATCCGGAAGACGCCTGGTCTCCACTCGGGGATTGATGCGTTTAGCGACGCAGAGATTCCGAGTCCCAGGACAACCCTCGTGTCGACCGGGTCGATCACTCCGTCATCCCAGATGCGTGCCGTGCTATAGTATGGGTTTCCCTCTATTTCATATTTTTTCAAAATAGGATCGGTCAGCTCCTTCTCCTCCTTCTTGGTCATCTCGATACCTTTGCGCCAGAGCTGATCGCGTTTCACGGTAAGAAGGACGTTTGCTGCTTGTTGCCCCCCCATGACTGAAATGCGCGCGTTCGGCCACATCCACAGCTGCCTGGGCCCGTACGCGCGTCCGCACATCCCGTAGTTTCCCGCACCGAACGACCCGCCGATAATCACGGTGAACTTCGGCACCTGGGCGCAGGTGACCGCGGTCACCATCTTCGCGCCGTCCTTTGCGATGCCGCCCGCCTCGTACTTACGCCCTACCATGAACCCGGTGATGTTCTGTAGGAACACGAGCGGGATCTTCCGCTGGCAGCACAGTTCGATGAAATGGGTCCCCTTCAACGCTGACTCGGAGAACAGCACACCGTTGTTCGCAAGGATCCCGACCGGGTACCCCATGATGTGGGCGAACCCGGTGACCAGGGTCGTGCCATAGAGGGCCTTGAACTCATGGAATCGTGAACCGTCCACAATGCGTGCGATGACTTCTTTCACCTCGAACGCCTTGCGGGGGTCTTTGGGAAGCACCCCGTAGATCTCCTTGATGTCGTACGCAGGCTCCTCCGGTTTCTTGATGTCCAGATGGGTCTTCTCGGGTCGGTTCAGATTCTCGACAATGTTACGGGTGATCCGGATCGCATCATGATCATCCAAGGCATAGTGGTCGGTGACCCCGCTCTCCCGGCAGTGCACGTCAGCGCCCCCGAGCTCCTCCGCGGTCACCTCCTCGCCGGTGGCGGCTTTCACGAGTGGCGGCCCACCGAGGAAAATCGTCCCCGTGCCCTTCACGATCACGGTCTCGTCAGACATGGCAGGCACGTACGCGCCGCCAGCAGTGCAGGAGCCCATGACCACCGCGATCTGCGGGATCTTCATCGACGACATCATCGCCTGGTTATAGAAGATCCGACCGAAATGCTCCCGGTCCGGGAACACCTCATCCTGCATAGGGAGGAACGCGCCACCCGAGTCGACCAGGTAGATGCACGGGAGGTTGTTCTCCATGGCGATCTCCTGGGCACGCAGATGCTTTTTTACCGTAATTGGGTAGTACGTCCCGCCGGTCACAGTCGCGTCATTCGCAACGATCATCACCTCACGATCATGGATGATGCCGATGCCGGTGACGATGCCAGCGGTGGGCGCCTTGTTGTCATACATCCCGAACGCGGCAAGCGTGTTGAACTCCATGAACGGGGTGTCGGGATCAAGGATCGCGTCGATGCGCTCCCGAGCGAGCAGCTTGTTGCGGGACCGGTGCAGCTTCACCGCCTCTTCGCCGCCGCCCTGCATCGCAACCCCGATTTTCCCCTTGAGGTCCTGGACGAGCTTCTCATAATGAGCGAAATTCTCCTTGTAGTCCTTACTTTGCGAGTTAATGGTAGTTTCAATGACTTCCATGGTCACGCCTCCTTCTCGATCTCGGCGGTTAGCTCACCGATCTCGATCTGGTCTTTCTCCTTGAAATGAATCGACTTCACCTTCCCGTCGTAGGGCGCCCGGATGAGGTACTCCATCTTCATGGCTTCGATGATGAGGATGACGTCGCCCTTCTTCACGCTCTTACCCTCTTTCGCCTTGATGCTCACCACAGTGCCTGAAATCGGGGAGTTCAGGTCCCCCTCTTTTTTCTCGGTCTGTTTCCGACCGGTGAGTTCGATGCGTTTGACCCTGAACACGTTGCCTTCGATGAAAACGAATTTGTTGTCGTCCGTGCCCGAGATCACCGCCTTGATAAGACGGTCACCGAGCTGGATCGACAGCTGCCCGGTCTTCAGTTCGCTCGCCTCGACCGTATACTCGTTATTGTCGTACGTGATGTAGAACTGGTTTTTCCGACGTTCCACGGTCACCGGGTAAATGTGGGCGTTGTGCTCGTAGTTGATGAACATGGCTATACCCCAATCCTCCAGCGACCCACGTGCTGCCACGGTGAATGCGGGTCAGCTTCCTTGAACCGGACGACTTCCTGACGCTGGGTGTGGATGGCATCGTAGACCGCTAGTGAGATAATCGCATCGAGCGGCAAGCTTTCCTTCGCCTTGGTCCAATCCCGGAAGTACTCATCGATGAAATGGGTCGTGATGATGCCTTTCCTGAACTGCTCATGGTCCAGGACTTTTTTGAGAAATGGTATATTGGTGGTCACACCGAGAACCACGTAGTGGGACAACGCCCAGAGCATCTTGTTGATGCTCTCCTCGCGGTTCTCGCTACTGACAATCAGTTTGGCAAGCATCGGGTCGTAGTAGGGGCTCACCTGGTAGTTGGTCTCAACCCCGGTGTCGTTCCTGATGTTCGGCCCTTGGGGTAGCTCGACCTTCTCAAGCGTCCCGATACTAGGGAGAAACCCGTTCGCGGGGTCCTCCGCATAGATACGGCATTCCAGAGCATGCCCGCGCTGGGACAGCTCCTCCTGTTTAAGTGAAAGCTCCATTCCGTCCGCGATGCGCAACTGCCATTTCGCGAGGTCCACACCGGTCGTCGCCTCCGTGATCGGATGCTCCACTTGTAAGCGTGTGTTCATCTCCATGAAATAGTAGTTCAGTTTCCCGTCCACCATGAACTCGATCGTGCCCGCGTTCGTGTACCCGACCGCCTCCGCGGCAGCCACCGCGGCCTTGCCCATCTCCTCCCGGAGCTTCTTCGTCATCACCGGTGATGGGGTCTCCTCGATGATTTTCTGATGCCTGCGCTGGATTGAACACTCACGCTCGAACAAATGGAGCACGTGCCCGTGCTCGTCCGCAAGGATCTGGAACTCGATGTGCCGTGGCTTGTCGATGTACTGTTCGAGGAACACGGAGTCATTGCCGAACGCGGATTTCGACTCGCGTTTCGCGCTTTCGATAGACTGCTCGAGTTCCCGTTCGTTCACGACAATCCTCATCCCCTTCCCGCCACCGCCAGCGGTTGCCTTCACCAGTAGGGGGAACCCGATTTTCTTCCCCTCCTTGATGAGGGTAGTGAGGTCTTGCTTCTCCCCATGGTACCCTGGTATCACAGGGACGTGCGCGTGGGCGATGGTTTTCTTCGCCTCGATCTTGTCACCCATGAGCCGGATGACTTCAGGAGTCGGCCCGATGAACTTGATCCCCGAGTCGTCGCAGGATTTCGCGAAATCAGGGTTTTCTGCGAGAAACCCGTACCCCGGATGGATCGCCTCAGCGCCGGTAGATTGGGCGCTCTCGATGATCTTCGGGATATTCAGGTAGCTTTCCGATGGCGTGGGATCCCCGAGATTGACTGCTTCGTCAGCGAGCTGCACGTGGAGGGAATGGCGATCCACTTCCGAGTACACCGCGACCGTCTTGATCCCCATCTCTTGGCACGCCTTCATGATCCGGACAGCGATCTCGCCTCGGTTTGCAATAAGGATCTTTTTGAACATGCTTGGTTACCTCTTCCAGCGTGGTTTACGTTTCTCAAGGAATGCGCTGATGCCCTCCTGGCCTTCAGGGGAGACACGCAGCTCCGCGATCTTTTCCACGGTGTACTCCTTATAATCGTGATGGTCTAATTCAAGGTGTTTGTACAGAAGGTGTTTCACTTCTTTAATAGCCCCAGGTCCAGAGGAGTAGATCTGCTCGAGGCTAGCGTCAACGGATGCATCAAGGCGTTCCGCAGGGACGACGAGATCAATCAACCCGACCTCGTGAGCGACTGCCGCGGTAAAGCGTTCCCCGGTAATGAAAAGCCGGCGCATCGATGCGAGGCTCATCCGGTGTGCCACGAAGGTGGAAATCACGGCCGGGATGATCCCAAGCTTCACCTCGGTGAAGCCGAACAGGGATTCCGGGGGCGTGATCGTGATATCGCAGATAGCTACCAATCCGATGCCGCCGCCGAACGCTGAGCCATTCACCCGACCAATCACTGGTTTCGGGCAGGCATGAAGAGTCTCATACATCTCAAGGAGCAGTCGGCTGTCGTTTCGGTTTTCCTCCTTTGAATATTGCACCATCTGTTTCATCCAGGTGAGGTCCGCACCTGCGCAGAATGATTTCCCGTTCCCCGTGAGGACAACCGCAGCGACCGTGCTGTCAAGGCTTGCATCTTTGAAGCATGTTGTCAGCTCCCTCATGAGACTTTCATTCATGGCGTTGTGAACCTCCGGTCGATTCAGCATCACCGTGAGGGTGCCATCCTTCTTTGTACATTCAAGGGTCTCGTATTTCATCCTTTTACTTGCCCCCTTGTTATTGTTGCGCATTCATAGGGCGTTGATACATAAAGGTTTCTGTCTCCATCTTGAGAGGATAGCTAGAACCCTTAGGTGCCGTGGAACTCGGGTTTCCGCTTCTCGACGAACGCAGCGACCCCTTCCTGGAAATCCTTGGTCCCCGCTGACCATGCCGCGGTCTTGCTCTCCAGCTCAAGATGAGCAATCATATCGTTCTTGAGACTTTTATTGATCAGCATCTTCGCTTTCCCGACGGCAAGAGGAGGTAACGTTCGAAACGAGGCGACCAGGTTTTCTACGGCCTCGTCTAATTGGTTCGGTTCCACGACCTTGTTGACAATCCCGACTCGAAAACCCTCCTCCGCGGTGAATGTCTTTGCGGTCATGATGTATTCACAGGCGCGCTGGTAGCCGACAATCTGGGTGAAAAACTGGGTGCCGCATCCAGGGGCTAGCCCGATACCGATGAACGCGGTGCTCATCTTTGCGTCCTTCACCGCGATGATCATGTCACAGGCAAGTGCTAAGGACAGACCAGCACCGAAAGCGGCGCCGTTCACCGCTGCCATGACAGGTTTCTCCATGGTCCGAATCTCGATGACACAGCGATGGATCGCGCGGGTGAGTTCACGTAGGAAGCTGGGTTTGTCCTTGGCCGCATGCATCTCTTTGACATCGCCCCCGCCACAGAACCCTTTCCCGGTCCCCTGGAGCACCACCGCCCGGACCTCAGGGTCCTGTGCGACCTGTTGAAGAACGGTATGCAGTTCCTCCCCAAGCTTCATATCAAAGGAGTTCAGTCGATCCGGTCGATTCAAGGTGATATAGGCGATCCTGTTCTTTGTCGTACACAGAAGTGTTTCATAGCTCATGGTCCCTTTGGAATGCCTCCAGGGGTTTTAAATGTTAAGAAAAAGAGGAAGAGAACCTGTGCGATGTGTGGTCTTTAGCTGGGGTACCCACCGAGCCGCAGGGTCGGGTCCCCAAGAAGGATGAATTCCTCCACCGTGAAGGAATCCCCATGGACGTCGTTGATGTAACCGGTTTGCATCTTCGAGGCCATCTCGCCGAGGTACTGGCTCGAGTTAAATGACGAGAAGAACTCCAATGCGATTTTCCCCGCACCCTGGTCATTCCCGCCATAGGCGACCCGGGTCGCCCCGATCGTCGCGATAGCACCGCCGCCTTGATGCGCCACGAACGCCCATGCGAAGCAGGTCAGCCGTTGTGAGGTGTTCACCTTGAGCGCATGGGCGAGTACGTTCAACATGAACCAGGTCTTGTAATCGAGGAAATTCTGCAGCACGAAATCAAGCGTCGCGGTGGAACAAGCATCAAGGAACACGACGGGCAGTTTGTAGCCGTTGTGGAGATCCTTGAGGTAGGGCGTGATAAAGGCTTTCTTCTCAAGGTAACTCGGAGTGTAGGTGATGATCCCATATTCCACCCCATGGCCTGAGTAATCGAGGAACCCTGCGCCTTTCGTGATCGTCCGTGAAATCGTGAGCCTGTCGAAATTGTGCTTTGACGTCCAGATGATCTCCGGCGTGAACTGGGACATGAGGTGCATGACCAGGGTGTTGGTCTCCTCCCCCTCATTCCCTGGCCAGAAGAAGGTGTTACCGCCCATAAGAATCAGGTTGTTATACCAGCTGCTCCCGTAGGTATCGGTCTCATAGTGGACAATCTTGTCGACGACGACGTTGACCTCATCCACTGAGTCACAAGCGAGACGACCGAGTCGTACGTCGGGGTACAGGTCGACCTTATCCGTTATTTCACCGAAGATGCTGTTGTTGTTTGCATCCCAACTGCAGAAATTCCCCTGCGAATCATAGACATCGGCGTAGTACAAGTCCGTGATCACCTGTCCGCCGAAATACTCATGGGAGGAGGCTTCGCTGATACGGATGGGGATCTTATAGATGCTCCCGACAAGGAGTACGTAGGAGACCGCCTGGGTCTCAACTTTATTCTTAATTGCATATTTGATTTGTTCAGCCTGATCGCGACCTTGATACGTCGCGTAGATATCCTCGGTGGTCAGTAGTGTCGTCATGAAGCCGTTTTGGTTCTTGTGGTCGATGAGGGGTTGTAAGGCGCTGGTATACCCGGAGGGTGCGATCACGAGGAGGTTCATGCTTGTCCGTAGTGTGCTAGGGTTTCGGGGAAGCTCGTAGGAGACAATCATCTGGACCTCAGGGGTGAACGACAAGCGATGCTGCGTGGGAGAGTATTGAAGCGGATAATACGTGATGCTTAGGATCGTCACATGGGAGTCACGGTCAAGTCCGCCGCCTACCTGGTAACTGACTCGCGATAGTGGAAAGGGGTTCACATCTGCATAGATGTCTCTGTTTTTCGTTCCGGGAATGTTCCCACTCGGTGACGATGTATCAGAAACCCGGGTCGGCTCCGGGGCTGGTAGGATATCAAATGGTACGACGATGGTCTCGGCCGTTGACGCGCCACAGGTCACCTGGTTTATGGTTGTGCCGAGAGGAAAGGTGAACACCTTCGTGTAATATGGGAGGACGGGATCCCCAGGTGCGCTTGAGGAGGTTGTCGTCTCAGGGAGTTGTACCGTGGTGTAGCCATTGTGTGTCGAAAGCACTGGTTCTGAAAACGTCAATGTTTCCCTCAGTTGTGTCGTACTGTGACTCGTACTCGTCGCAACCACTGATCCAGCACCGCATGCGAGAAGCATTCCAACAATGAGAAAGGATAGGACGTTCTTCATATCGAAATCCCCTTATTCTTCAATCTCAAGGACGTCATACTATTTATAGATTATCATGTATTGATTGACTTACGAAAACGTTCATGTCTGGAAATTAAGCAACGATCCTGGTATCGCACAGATAAGAACTCTTATATAAAACAATCTTCATTTCCGAACGGACCAGACCCATGGAAGAGCACTTGTACGATTACGTTTCCATAGAACAGAAATGGCAGCATAAATGGTTCACTGCGAACCTCCACGTCGCCAAGAAAAAAAACAGCAAAAAATTCTTCATCCATTTTGCGTACCCTGGCGTCTCCGGGTACCTCCACGTAGGGCACATGCGGGGGTTCACCTACTGCGACGTCATCGCACGGTACAAACGCATGACTGGTTACGACGTCCTCTTCCCCGCCGGGTTCCATGCCTCTGGAATCCCTTCAGTCGGGTTCGCAAAGAAAATAGAACGACAGGATTCTGAGACGATTTCTCTTCTGAAACAGAATGGGTGTACAGATGCATTCATCGAGAAGCTCAAAAATCCAATCGAGGTCATCAATTATTTCAGTAAGGTCTACGTCGATGACTACTGGAAGCGGTTCGGGTTCCTCATTGACTACACCCGCATCATGAACACGATCTCAGCGGGATACAAGCGTTTCATTCAATGGCAGTTCCATCAGTTGCACGACAAGAACCTCCTCATCCAGAAACCGCACTACGCGCCGTACTGCCCGAACTGTGGTCCGGTCGCGGTCGACAAATCCGAGACTGACGTCTCCCAGGGCGGATCCGCGGAGATCCTCGAGTTCATCGTTATCAAGTATAAGTTAAAGGACGGGACGATTCTCCCTGCCGCGACGCTACGGCCAGAGACGATCTTCGGCGTCACCAACATGTGGGTGAACCCGAACGTGGAATACCAAAAGGTACGCATTAACGGAGAGACATGGCTGTGCTCCAAGGAATGCATCGAGAAGCTTACCTATCAATACCAACAGGTCGAACCATTGTTCGAGATCGTGAAAGGAACAGACCTCATAGGACAAACATGCGTCGTTCCCATGATTAATCGTGAGGTTCCAATCCTTGCGGGTGTGTTCGCGGACCCGGATGTCGCGACCGGTGTCGTCATGTCGGTACCTGCGCACGCGCCGTACGATTGGATCGCGCTCGTGGAATCAAAAGCACCCATCAAAGCCATCAAGATCATCGAGGTGAAAGGATTCGGGGAGAACCCGGCCAAAGAGGCATGCGAGCAGTTCCATATCCAGCACCAGACAGAGACAGCGAAACTCGATGAGGCAACCGAGCTTGTGTACAAAAAAGAGTTCCACACCGGCGTCCTCAACGACCTCTGCGGCCCGTACGCTGGCATGAAGATCGCGGAAATCAAAGACGTCGTGAAAAACGACCTCATCGGGAATCACCTTGCGGCGGTGCTCAGGGAGTTCTCTGAGAAGGTCATCTGCCGGTGCAAGGAAAAGGTGATGATCACCCAGATCCCGGACCAATGGTTCATCAAGTACAGCGACCCGGACCTCACCCGAGATTCGAAAGACTACGCTGAAACCATGAACATCTACCCAAAGGAATACAAAGACGAGCTACCAAAGATCCTCGACTGGTTCGGCGACCGGGCAGCGATCAGACGAGGTTCCTGGCTTGGCACCGAATTCCCGTACAAAAAAGGCTGGATCATCGAGCCAATCTCCGATTCGACCCTGTATCCTCTGTACTATCTGCTCTCCAACTACGTCAACGAGAAGAAGCTCGGGGAGACTGACATGACGGACGCGTTCTTCAACTACGTGTTCCTCGGCGTCGGCAAACCAGCGCATCCCCTCTGGGAGACGATCAAAGCTGATGTCGACTACTGGTACCCCGTGGACATTAACCTCGGCGGCAAAGAACACAAGACTGTCCATTTCCCGGTCTACATCATGAACCATATCGCAGTCATGCCGCAACAGAAACGCCCCTTAGGCATCTTTGTTCATTGGTGGGTCACCCAGAAAGGAAAAGAGAAGATCAGCAAATCCAAGGGCGGTGCGGAACCGATTGTCGAAGCCGCGACCACCTACGGCGTCGACGCGATGCGACTGTATTACGTGCACATCGGCAGCGCGTTCGTGGACATCGAATGGGACCCAGAGGTCGTTCTGAAATACAAAAACAGAATTCTCGGAGTTTGGAAGCTGCTCGACCAGCTGACCCTTTTAAAAGACAGGCCACAGGAGAACCTCGACCGATGGCTCCGAAGCATCCTTCAACGACGGATACAAAAGATCTCACAGGCGTTTGAGACCTATGACCTGCGGGTCGCTTCCAATGAGATTTACTTTGAATGCTACAACGACCTTCAATGGTACCTCAGACGAGGGGGTTCAAACAAGACCCTGCTCGGCCAGGTGATCCGCATATGGATCAAACTGATGACGCCCGTCACCCCCCACTTGGCAGAAGAACTCTGGGAACGTCAAAAGGGGGACGGGTTTGTGAGCAGCGTATCGTTTCCTTCCTCCCATCAAGAGGAGATCTCCGAGGCGGACGAGGTCGGCGAGTACCTCCTGGAACGGGTCGCGGACGACATTGCTGAGATATTGAAGGTCACAAAAATCACCCCGAAAAAGATCTGCATCTACACCTCACCTGCATGGAAACAGGCCTTGCTGCGCAAGGCTATGGCCCTTTCACAGACGCACACGTTCGACGTCGGCCGATTTATCAAGGAAACCATGGCCGACCCTGGGATGAAGCCACTGGGCCAGCAAGTCGCATCCTACGTCAGCAAAATCGCTGGTGACATCAAGATGCTCAGCGAGGCAGACCAGCAGCGGTTCCGTGTTCCCGTGGACGAAAAGCAGTATCTAGAGAGCGCCACAGGCTACCTGAAGGAGGTGTTTTCCTGCGATATCGCCGTCTATAGCGCGGATGACCAAAACGTGTACGACCCTGCAAAGAAAATAAAAGCTGCGGCGCCCCTCCGGCCAGCTATTTATATCGAATAAAAAGCGCAGGGAACAACTCTTCTTCTACCTGCAATTGTATCAGGCGCGCTTTCTCCATCGCAGGAACAGGACGGCGCCGATGACCAGCAGGACGACCACGAGACCATACATGAGAACGACGGTGTTGGTCGGGAGGCGCACGACCTGCGAAAAGGCGACATCGGATTGCGCCTCATTGCCGGCATGATCGACGACTGAGCTTTGGAACTTGTAGTACCCGTCGCCGTTGGGAGAGGTAAAGCTCCATTCGTAGGGAGCCTCGGTGAGATTGGTGTCGTACAAGGTCCAGTCGGTCCAGGTGCGATTGTCGTTGGAGTACTGATAGTAGAGCGCGACTTCTGAAACCCCGCTGCCGTTGCTGTCGTTCACCGACGCGGTCACCGTGAAATTCCCAGTGGTGATCACATGGTTCTGCCCGGGGGG
>DATKKD010000218.1:0-13802 GCA_035543435.1 Thermoplasmatota archaeon | reverse complement strand
CGAGGACGCGGGAGAAACATTGGATCTCATCCTGCGTAAGGAAGTGCCGCTTGTGCTCATGGGTCATCGGCATGTCCCTTGGGCTGTGAAAATCCATAAAACGTTACTTGTGAACGCGGGAACGTTTTCTTGTAATAGGACCAGGGCTCATTACGGGTACACCTTCAACGTGATTGATGTCGAAGACAAAATCATAACGGTATGCATCGTGGATATCAGAAAGGAAGAGACACGGAAGATGGTCGAGCTAAACCTTATTGATGGCTGTTGTATCAACCAGTATTATGCTGCCCAGGAAGATACGCGATAATTGCCGGGAATCGTGGGTAGAAAAGAAGGAAAGTACGAGTGGGTAGAGGAGGAAGAGGATGGGACGTCCGTATATACCGTACTTTCCTTTTGAGGAGATCGTACTAGCCTCGATATCGTTGTTTTTCTTTTTATGATTATCACCAATAAAGTATATAGACACTTGTCATCACAATAGATATCACCATTATTGTTTTAGGGTAAATGCAACATTAATATGTTCTCAATGGATACAGGTGGGTGAGGGTGAATGAGGGCACAGTTATGGTGTATGAGAATTTGATGGTAAAGCCAGGGAAGAAAATCACCTTGAAAAGAATGGATCCTGGGAGAACCAACGGATATGAAAACAAAAAAACCGCTGAAGAAGAGCTTCCCCACTACCTTGAGAAACTGTTGAACCTCCAGTATCTGCTTTACGCTGACAAGCGGTATGCCTTCCTCGTCATCCTGCAAGGAGTCGACGCTGCAGGGAAAGACGGCGTCTTTCGGCATGTCATCACCGCGTTGAACCCTCAGGGGACAAGGGTTTGGAGCTTTGAGAAACCATCACCTGAGGAACTCAGTCACGATTATTTATGGCGCGTATATAAGCGTCTCCCAAGCTATGGCTATGTCGGTGTGTTCAACAGGTCTCATTATGAGGATGTCTTGGTCGTCGGGGTCAGGAATCTGGTGCCAAAGGAGATGTGGAAACAACGGTACGAGCAAATCAATGATTTCGAGCGCTACCTCAGCGAGAACAATATCCGCATACTCAAATTGTTTCTGTATGTCTCAAAACAGGAGCAGGAGAAACGACTGCTTGCGCGACTCCTTGAACCGCATAAGAACTGGAAATTCTCGATCGACGATCTCATCGAACGGCAATACTGGGACGAGTACATGACCGCCTATGAGGATATGCTTAATAAAACCAGCACGAAATACGCACCATGGTATGTGATTCCAGCGGATAACAAATGGTTTCGTAACATCGCGGTAGCAAAAATCATGGTTGACGTCCTTGAGAAGATGAAGTTGAAGTGGCCGAGTCCGCCTCCTGAAATACAAAAATATGTAACGATAGCAAAAAAAATAGGGAAACTGCCGCCGGTGCCTGATTAACTCTAGGTTACCATCGATCTGGTTGATCAAATGGTTATGAGATATTGTTCGCAGTTTTAAATGAGATAGTTCTTCCCTTTTAGAATGATCTTGAAGCCTTCGTTCTCTGATATTTTTTTTAGGCTTTGGCTCCCCCGGGATATTTTTCGTTGAGAACTCCGCCTGCCTTTAACGTCCGCCAATAGGGAATATGTACTGCTTTCCCTTCCTGAGCAGTTTCCTCGGAAGCGTTCGCCGCGGTCATGATGAAAATCCCTATGGTCAGAGAGCAGCACCCCTGGACGTGATGACTCTTTGCGATGTGCTTGCAGATCTCAACAATCGTGATGAGTCCTTTGGGCACTTTTTTCATGAGAGCAACGACCTCACTAGGGTTCACCAGGACAATGTCTTCGCCTGCGCTGACACCCATTTTATGGAGCGCGTTATAACAGGGAAATCTCTTTTCTAACTTCAGGGTTTTTGGAAGATCCTCCTTGTCTGCGAGTTTCTCCTGCCAGGATTTCTTTTGGTAGCCCATAGCGTTTCAACCCCTTTATTTTTTACTTACAAGCAATACCAATTCCGTTATTTTTTGCTCGTTTATCTCGTTCAATGCATGAAATTCAAGATGTTTCATCGTTTTTCCTGTTCCTAGCAACGTTTTCTGTTCATTCTTTGAAAGGCCTTGTAATGAAAAACCTAGATTTACGTGATGTTCTAATGCGACAATATAACATTTCCCACCTGCATAGGTCGGCACACCCCATTTCATTTCTTCTGCAATACCAGGGATAGCCTGAAAAATAAGGGATCGAAGTTTCTGGCATATTTCTTTCTGAGGCGATTTTTGTTTTTCGATATATTCTGTCACTAGTACGTTTTTCATTGTTTTTTCTCCATGGACATACGGAAATTACCAGACTCCGGGAATAAGTCGATATCTTACTTTGTTTGAATAGTTAGTGTATCCTTCAAGTTCGTTTCTCAGCGTCTTATCCTCCAAAGCTGTTCGAACGAAGATGGATACGACAATGACAATGGTAGGAATCCATACAAAGAGGGAGCCGATGATGAGCGGAAATGAGAGGTACAAGAGTATCATCCCGACATATCCAGGATGTCGAATGACATGGTAAGGGCCGGTGGACACCACGGCATGTTTCCTGTCTTTTTGGATGCGGACCGAGGTTTCAAAATGGGTGTTTGCGCTCATCGCCCAATCAACAAAAACAGCTGAGATAAAAAAGAAGACGATGCCGAGGGGAATCCAATAAATGCTTGTCTCAGACCAGCGGAACCGACCGACGTCGAGTCCAGCGATCACAGGACTAACGAACATCATCGCGGTGTACACGATCATGAACACGATGTCCCATGATTTGGTGTTTTTTTTCTTCAGGTCTCCGCGCGCGTTCATCAGTTCAGGGTAAAGCTTTGCTCCTATGATGGTGTTAAAAATGGTAAGCCCTATGTTCAGTCCATATAAGAGCCAGGCGCGGGGAAGGTCTATCCGCCCTGCAGCCGCAAAGAACGTCACGGTTTGAACAAGAGTGAAAAGGTAGATGATAGCGATTCTTTTATAACCGGATGTGTTCAACCCTTTTTTCTGCTCATTCACAGATCATCATCGTGTCTCATATCTGCTAAAAATATATAGGTTTTCCTTTTTTGTAAATTGCAAAGACAACTGAAGGGATTTAATTCAGCAACGTAGCATGACATGTTTAAATAATCATTATCGGATAATCAAGTTCGGTGATTAAAAATTCAAAGAAGAATCATTGTCAAAATGTTATCCTTGTTCGCCATGGCTGCACCCCTCGTTTATCTGCTCGGGGTGATTATCGGTGGAATACTGTGGCCGGGTTACTCGCATTACTCACAGACCGTCAGCACACTCACCGAGGCCAATGCTCCCAATCAGAACGTGATGGTCCCTTTGTTTGGTTTGTACAATATCTTTGTCATCCTCTTTGGTTTCGGGATGTACCTTGCCGTTTACCGGACAAAGATCCCGGTTGGCCCGATGCTACTTATAGCGTCAGGTGTCGGCGGGCTGATCCTCTTCTTTTTCCCACAGGATCCTCAAAGACCGCTTGTATCCTTCGCCGGGACCATGCATGTCGTCGTTGCAGGGATCATAGCGCTGTTATCTCTGCTTGCCATGGGTGCCATCTGGCGACATTTCAGGAAGGATGACCGATGGGCAGGTTATGATACATTTTGCCTCATGATGCTTTCCATCGCAATCGCCTTCGGAGGCTTTGGTGCCGCTTCGATAACCACAGGCTACGCTGGATTAGCTGAACGGATATCAATCGGGACTATCTTATGTTGGATGGAGGTCCTTGCGATTGGACTCTTTCGATGGTCAACCAGGGGGTTTGCATCTTCGAATCAACTAAAAAAAAATAGCGAATGAGCGTCGATGAAATCGGTGTAACACCTGTCCTTGTGATATGGTTCTATGGTTTTATGGGAGGAGTCTGTTGTGGGGGTTGTTGCATTTGTTCCATTGGTTTGCTTTCATAAAAGGCTATCATTAGAAGGATAAACGAAACCCATATGACAACAAAACCAATGAGGACAATTGTCAGAATTGCTCCAACGAAGAACACGGTACCGGTGGTGTGGAAGAGTTTCACCCCTGTTTTTCCTGAGAGGGCGTTCATGGCTTTCTTGTAATAAAGAGATGCAATGACCGTAAAGGCGAAAAGGATGACAAGCCCAAGGATGATTGCGCCGATAAACGGAAGGAAGTTGCTCGTCGTTATCGCTTGCTGCCAGTTGATGTTCTGCCATGCGCTCAACTGAGTGATGTTGTTGATTCCTAAGGACGAAAGGAAATTCATCAATCCGAAAAAAATAACCCCAAGGAAGACGACGAAACCGACAATTTCAAACACGATGGTATATAGTGCGTTGCTGATGATGCTGCTATCCTTGTACGCATCTGCATACCCCTTTAAAGCGATGAGAACAAGAATTACTCCTATTAACATGAAAAAGCCTCCGACCGATGGGAGAAAACCGATCACCATTAGTAAGGCACCTATTACACCTAAGATTCTAGTTGTCTGTATTTCCATTCCTTTCACCTGATTTCTCAATCAATGATTGAAAGAGGAAAATATGATGCATCATAATAAACGTTCCGCTATATGTCTCAATAGAAGGGATACATGTCATATCCCTACACAGTTTCATTTCATATTACTCGTTAAATAATTCACATGTACATCGGCTATGAAATCTTTTCAAAAAAATGATATATCTTTGATTCATAAATTGGAGGAAAAATCAAAGCAATTACCTGCACTAAATACAAAAGGATATAACAAAAGAGGAATGTTCCCTGCACAAGCTGAACGTGATACTGATCGGAGACGGTGAAAAAAAATGCAAACGAAATTGAGGTTTATCAAAGTGGTTCTGTGGGTCGGAATCATCATGGATTTTGTCTCATGTGTTCCACTGCTTGTGCCTTCCTTGGGGGCACGGATGTACGGCCTTACCTTTGTACCGTCAGGCGAGGAGTTCCTTCTCGTTTCTAGGATGGCCGCTGTGTTCATGGTCGGCTGGACTTTGCTGCTTATCTGGGTTGTACAAAAACCAGTTGAACGTAGGGGTGTTATACTGCTTACCGTGTTCCCAGTTCTCATCGGTCTGGCACTGTCTCCAGTAGGAGCTGTGTTGTCTGGGATGATTACCCTACCTTTTCTTGTTCCGCTATAGATATGGCAGGCAATACTTGCGGGACTTTTTTTGCTTGCATATATGTTTGCACGACAACTTGGAAAAGATATGAACAAGGGAAAAAAAATAGAGATACTATGATAACACAACCAAATAGTTATAAATGGAGAATAAATACGAAGAACTATTATAGATAAAAAAGGTGGTAGGATAAAAAATGATGGAGACTGAATCAGTATCTGGTGAAAAGGTCTGGAAAAGATTCTTAAGAAACCATTGGAAAATGCTCGTTATTTTCATCGTTGCAGCTATCGTGGCTGTCGCGGGGGCCATCCTTGTCTTCGTATGGTTCGCAGGAAATGCTCAAACAAACGGTCTTGTCCCTATGACTTTAGCATTATGGAGCATGGGGCATGTGGTATCATTTATCTTATGGATGATCCTTTGGGAATTCCTTCTCATTGGAATCCCGGTCATTATCGTGCTGGCTGCGATGTATTTTCTCTGGTGGAAAAGACTACCCAGTGAGGAAAGGGAAGACTACAGACGCGGGCATCTGTTCTTCGGTAATCGCTCACGCAGGTCAGACGGAGGCAATGCAATATCCTTTATCGTCTTCATCGGGCTCATCATTAAGGTCTACATAGACGGAAAATGGAACACTCCCTTTGCGACATGGACGTTCAACTATCTGATTTATTCGGTACTTTGGATCTTCATCGGCATCGTCGTTATTGTGGGAATTCCTATCCTTATCGGAGGAACGTGGTGGCTACGCCGCGAGATGAGAAAGAAACCTTAGGTAATGTGCGATAGCCAGTGCTAGTACACAATTCATACCTTATTCTAGCGTAAACGCTCAATCGTCATCCAATTGCTGTTGCGGCGAATATTTCTTTTATTTTCTTTTCCCGAAATTGAACGATATTTTTGGGTAATATTGTGTAAATTCATCATAGCTTCTAATTTTAAGTACAAATGAAGCAACGGCTGCTGCAAGAACAATTGCAATGGTTTTATCGATGATTTCCACACACAAATTTTCAACTGTGGAAGCAAGGATAGTATTGCCAGTCATGTGATAAAAGAACGTGTAGATAGGATAGGTCCCCTGATAAGGTGGAAGGTTAGCAATCACAATGATGACCACTGCGAGTATCGTATTCAACACGCCCGTCATGATGCCGACAGCAATAAGCTTCCAAGGTTTCCGAAGTGTGATCCACTGTCGTTTAAAGAAAAACCAGGTCAGTAAAGCAACAAGGGCGCTACTAAACATCCATACCCAATATGATGGCCCCCAGTAGGTAGCGGCCATGAACAGATTATAGACGATACCGACAACAAGGCCTATGCCAACACCGCCCAGGATGACTGCGAGGGATGTCGCCCAGCTATCCAGATAGAGGGGAATTCTAAGGATGATGACAAGAACAGCGGTAATAATATTCAACATCACGCAGGTGATGCTAAAAAGCATGCGAGAGCGGCCTCTCATGGGAATAAATTGCGAAATAATCGTGTAGATCAAGATGAACAGAAGGAGTAATTGACTCCAGACCAAATTGATAAATGAAACCGCTAAGGCTATTAAAAAAATCACGATGATACCTAGAAGGGATTGTCGTAAACGGATGATCTCTTCGGGGGTTGTATCAGCTTGTACAAGTTGACAATGTCTGGTAGCATGCCACCAGATAAGATATAAAAACACAAGAGAAGATAATAAATCAATAATATAGAAAGTGATGGCAATCTGTCCAAAATGATTAATATTGTTTAACAGGCCAGCGCCAAAGGGAACCAAGGCGATCGTCATTAGAAAAATCAGATTCAGCCAGACGAGATAGACGTCTGTCTGCATAATAAAATGGAAAATTCTGTGATGGATAATCCAGTAGATAGAAAGGACAATGAAGGTAAAGATAAACTCAAGGAGCAGAGACAACATTTGTTGGATCGATTGGTCTTTTGGAAGGAGCAGGAGGTTGGATATCGAGAGGTTCAGGACAAGTAACGTCATGACGATAGCAAACACGCTGTCTGTGAGGGTTTCGAGACGTCCAGTTTTCGTACTATGCGCAGATGATGGTTGATGGATTTGTGTTATCACGGAAAATCCTCGCTGAAACTCTTAATCAAGAAGTATTTGATAAAATGTTGTGTTTTAGAGGTGACCAATAACAGCAGGATCATTTGAGAATATTTAGAGAAGTATATTAATGACTTCCATTTTAGGGATTCAATTCAAGTAAAGGAAAAAGAGATGGTATATAGCATGGATGCCTATAGAAAGACCGCAATAATCGTAGGTATATTGTTTATCATCGGTACCGCTGCAGGAATACTGAGTGTGTTCTTTGCAGGATCCATCCAAGGGACGCCAGGCTCGAGTTATTTTACGCAGGTCTCTGCGAATAAAACCAACATATTGATCGCAGTGTTGTTGTTGTTCACCATGGCGTCTGCAACTGCTGGTACTGCCATCTGGCTGTATCCAGTGTTAAAAAAATATAATGAAGCCCTGGCTCTCGGGGCGGTTGGTTTCAGGCTCATCGAGTCAGTGTTGGGTATCATCGGTGCAAGCTGCCTAATCACACTGCTAACCCTAAGCCAGGATTTTGTCAACGCTGGAACTTCTAATGCGCCCTATTTTCAGACGGTTGGCTCAGCGATATTGGCAGGACATGATTGGATCACCAACGTGGCAATGTTGCTTGCTTGGTGCCTTGCAGCCTTCATGTATTACTATATCTTTTATCGAACACGGCTCATTCCACGATGGCTTACTGGATGGGGCCTAATTGGAATCACATTGTCCATGATATCATCGTTACTCGTTATGTTCGGGCTCATCACAGTCTGGATGCCGGTCCACAGCCTCTTGAATGCGCCCATCGCCGTTCAAGAAATGATATTTGCGGCATGGCTCATCGTGAAAGGATTCAATCCATCGGCGATCGCATCCTTATCGTCCCAAAAGAAAATACAAGGGGGAAACCTATGAACATAGAAAAAAACGCTCCGAGATTGCTAGGGGCCGCGTTTCTCCTTGTTGTGGTGACCAGTCTGGTCGGCGGATTATTTTCGAACGCCGCAGGGACAGGGAGTATCTCCGAGATTCTTGTGAATATATCGAACAATCTTACCCTCACTCGTATCAGCATCATAGGTGGTCTTGCGAACAGCACCGGCATCGTCATCCTGGCAGTCCTCCTCAATATCGTCTTACGCAAACAGAGCAAGACTGTCGCGCTGGTCGCCTTAGGCTTATGGCTGGCAGAAGCAATATTTTACGCCATCATGCAGCTCGGCCCCATAGCGCTAATACCGCTAAGCCAAGAGTTCGTGAAAGCAGGGTCTCCGGCGGCTTCTTTCTATCAGACGTTGGGTGATTTTCTCTATACGAGCTTGTACAGTCAGGGCTTGATGATCCATATGTGGTTCTACTGTGTCGGTGGAATCCTGTGGTATTCCATGTTCTTGAAATCGAGGTACGTGCCACGCATCATTTCGCTGTTTGGTGTGCTGGCGGTGCTGGTAGGAATCGTGGGGATTGTGCTCGAGCTCTTCGGTTTTGTGGTCCCAATGTTAGTGTTCATCCCCATCGGGTTATTTGAGATCACTATCGGGCTTTGGCTTCTGCTCAGAGGTATAAAGGACGGCTCAGAAAAACAGAAAGGACAGGAAACAGAGTCATGAAATCCCTGGTGATTGTATTTTCCTATCACCACAAAAATACAGAGAAAGTTGCTCACGTGATTGCCAAGGTCCTTGACGCGCCAATAAAAACGCCACAACAAATCAACCCTGATGATCTTCAAGAGTATCAGTTAATAGGCTTTGGTTCAGGAATATATGGTGGAAAACACCATACCGATGTGCTTGACCTCGTCGATAGATTACCCTCTGTGTCTAAAAAGAATGCATTCATTTTCTCAACCTGTGGAGCACCAGTCTTCGCGGTCGATGGAGGACATGTCAAGGACTATATTGTTCAATCACATTTGCCGCTTCGGGAAAAACTGCAATCGAAGGGGTACAGTATTGTTGATGAATTTAATTGTGCCGGGTGGAACACGAATAGCTTCCTTAAACTGTTTGGAGGAATCAACAAGGGCAGACCGAATGCTAAAGACCTCAAACATGCCGAAGAGTTTGCGATGAACCTGAAGCTAAAATATCATCCATAAAAGAGGCAAAAAATAGCATACTCATGATGATTCTATTGGTTTCAACCTACCTTCAAATCGCTCCGTGCGCTTGAACAGGATGCTCAGCAGAACCCCAGCGACTATCAGGACGACAACGATTATCGTTATGATGACAACCTCAAAGACCACAATCGGGTACCCCGCCAACGTGAGAAGACTAAAGGATCCGACCGCGAGGATAAAACTGATGATGAAGAGCCATCTGATCGCCCGATGAAGCCTGCTTGGGCCAGAAAAAACAGCGGCAAGAAAGAGAAAAGCAACATTCATTATCAAGTACCCCAGACTTTCAAAGGCAATGAAGATTCCGTGAGGATTGTACATCGAGAATAGAGACAGAGCCTCAGTCTCGTTACTTACAATGCTTGGAAGGATAACGGTCCATTGAAGGAAGTAGTCTGCAACGATCAAGCCTGCATAGATCACGGCGAAGGACAGACCAATTTGACTGAACACTTTTTTATCGTGGGGTGCAAGGCGATGGATGCAAGCAACAAGCACTATAAATGTGAGGGCTAACAGGAACCCTGGGGCCCACACCGCGTAGTCAACAGGACGTATGGCCGTGAGAACATAGGGGGCTTGAATATTTTCAGTGTAGGATGAGCCGAACATGCCGACTGCGAAAAATGCTGCGGCAAATGCAGCCGTCAGGACTGCTGACCAGAATCCTAATTTTATTACAGTTGGATTCGCTTTACTTTGTTGTTGCATTTCATACACGCTTCTTTAGGCGTAATTATTTAATTGAGTAGATTAGTTTTGTGTAAAAAAAAAATGATGTTTTTCTCATAGAAAAAATGGAGATGCACTTATGAAATTATGAAAAAGCAATCTGTTATTACGGTAGCATCGTAGTACCTGTTAGATATATAGACTCCATATTTTATATGTGCAATATTCATAAATCAAGGATTCGCTTCTTCTTTTGGAAATGGGATGGTGGTGCATGAGACGTACAGATAGTGCAACGGTAGCTCTGTTAGGTTTTTTCCTCCTGCATTTTTTGGAGGGATTCAATGGCCTGTAGTGATAGGTAAAAAAACTAGGAGGTTGGACCATAGAAATTCAAGACACAAGGGTCAATAATTTGGTTTCCTTGGAACGGGAGAGAGGCTGGAGCATGAATGGAGGGGCGAAGTGGTTTGTTTTTGAAACGACAGCGAAACAGAACAAGTTCATCCAGGAAAAAATCAACCGTTTCACCCCGAAAGTCGACCAGATAAAAAACGAGGTGGCGGGTAACGTCGATGTGACCTCGATCCTCATCAATTCGAACTCACTTCGATTCAACAAGGTTGAGGAAATCGTCAGGTCGCTAAACGGTCGGCTGCGGGTGGACTACCTCCTGACCGCAGAAATCAAGGATAACAACAACGGCAATTTTCACATCCTTGGTGGGCACAAGCTCGAAGACCATGTAAGCGGCCAGCTCGTCGACTTTGCCCATCGTCAAGGATTGGACTATATCTTAGGACAACGTGTCATTGGTCCGAATGGGGAGATCGACATCATCTTCATCACCAACGACGTCTCAGTGTCGTTGGAGGAGAAACTGCTTCAATACCTTATCACGTGCGATAATTACTTCGTCTACTCTGACAAGAACTGGACATAAACCCTTAGGTATAGCAAGGGTCTTAGCCGCGTGCCCATATCCCGGTGTAGTTGAAATAAAAAGTATCTTCATAGCTAAAACCAACCTTGGGTATTTGCCTATATTTTTTCATGATGATGCGGGCACCTAAAGTGACGGTGAGTCGTGCGATCAAATGATTTGGAATGGTGGTGCCAGCTGGTTTGCATTTTCTGTTTCGTAGGGTTTCCAGGAGGCGTTCGATGGTGTCTGCGTGTTCAATCTCAGTCCATGTGTATCCCAGCATATAGGCTGCATGGGCGTCGCTGTTTCCGACTTCTGGTAGTTTGTGTTGGGGCTTATATCGAAGGTTGCATATCCAGTTGATTCCGTTTTTTGCTTCGACGGCGTTGAATTTGTAGTCCTGGTAATTGTGATATCCTATTCGTGAAAAGGGATGCGGCGCAATGGAAAACCCCCCTTCGTCGTTGATGAACTGCAGTATCTCGTTGACATCAGTTTGTGTCGGTATTTTTTTTATGTTCAGGGCGATGATGTGGTTTAAAAATCCCATTTTTCCCAGTTCGATGCCTGGGATGACGAGGATGCTGTATTGCTTGGTGAGGTCGCGTGCTTTTTTCTCTGTTAAAAGTTTATTGTGGTCGGTAATCGCGATTGCTTGTAGTCCCACTTTTTTTGCGTACTTAATCATGAGATGAATATCGTGGAGTGCGTCGTTTGAGTTGTTGGTGTGTGTATGAAGGTCTATTTTCATTTACTATTATATTTTACATTGATAATATATATAGTTAATGTATATACTATATTTTTTTTATATAAAATATATATTTTCTGCATATGGCATTCAGAGAGGATGACCGATGGACTTTTTACGATATCTTCAACCTTGTGATGTCGCATTCGTCATGAGCGTCTTTGATGCCGCTTCGATAGCGAAGGGTATGCGGGCGTAGTTGAACAGTTGTCAATCTGGACTATCTTATGTTGAATAGAGGTTCTGGCGATCGGATTGTTTCGATGGTCGGGGGTAGAACCATCTTCATTTTAAGGGTACATATAAATAGTGAATTGGTCTTCAGCCTCTTTCATATGAACATCAAATTTGTTGATTTCGGCGAAATAGAGATCAATGGAAAAACCTACGATTATGACGTTGTCATTGATCAAGGAGAGATACGGAAACGGAAAAAGAAACCTTCGAAAAAATATAAAGAGACGTATAATCACACGCCGCTCTCATTGGAGGAGAAGATCCCATGGGGTGGAAAGGAGCTTATCGTCGGCATCGGGGTGGAAGGGAAGCTACCGGTCATGCCTGAGGTGTTGAAGGAAGCCAAGGACCGCGGAATCACAATTGTCCGTCTCACGACGGAGGAAGCCTGTAAGGCTCTTGCGAAGAAGGATTTCAAGAGAACACGGGCGATTCTGCATGTGACTTGTTGAAAACACTTTTTTTTATCAACCACTACCTTTTCTGTCTATACGTCTCATCACTCTCTTCGATGACCTCAAAATATTTCTTTTTTTCCTCCAAGCCCTCGATGAATTCCCCGAGTCTCTGATGTATTTTCCTCAATTCATCTAACTCATAAGGTTCCACAATAAAACCTCAACGTCCGTTTCGAGACTGGGATGCAGTACTATCACGCTAATCCACCTTCACGCTCAGGTCCCCATCCTTTTTGTTATCCGAATGGCTCTCATACCCTACCAACAGGTTCGGCTATTAAAACATTGAACAAATAAAGTAAATAGTATATGTAAATGACAATATCCGCTCACACACAACAAGCATGAATAAAAAGACCTCAATCTCAGTGCGCCATCATCACTTTTTTATGCTGTTCTTCCTGAACGAATCGGAACCGATGGAGGTACGAAACGAAAAATACCTCAACGATTCGCCGTGCTTTTCAGTTTCAAACAGTAGGAATGATACTTCATTCCGTTGAAATCCACAATCTCTTGTAAATCCTCAAACACGCGAAAACATTTTGCACACACCGTCTCAACCATATCAACTCCCCCAATGTTCGATACCGTTAGTCATTCTGCCTTTAAAAACATTGCTTTGACGTGGCTGCTGGAGGATGTAAAGACTTTTTGAACAAGGATAACAATGTTATATTAGCATGGTGTTCATCCCTGCCGTGAGATAGTATGAGTGCAACAACGATTTACTATTTTTCAGGGACGGGTAACTCGTTATGGATAGCACGACTTCTTAACGAACAATTGTCTGGTTCGTCGCTTCTTCCTCTGACCTCACTACCAGAGACCGAACCGGTTCATCCCGCTTCAGCGATGATCGGGCTGGTATTTCCCGTATATTATACCGGTCTTCCCAATATTGTTCAGCGGTGTGCCTCACAAATAACAGGCATCGAACACACATACATCTTTGCGGTGTGCACATACGGAGGAGCTGCGGGCGATGCATTGAACCATCTCAACCGCATCTTCTGTTCACACGGTGGACGGCTTTCTGCCGGCTTTGGCATCCATATGCCGCAAAACGCGTTTTATAAAATCTGGGAGAACAAACCAAAAGTCTATCGTCAGGCTACAACAAGGATCACGAAGATACTTCCTCGGATCGCCTCACAAAAAGAAGGGATATGGTATAGTAATTTCTTCCTTCAACATATGCTGTCTCCTCTGAATGGATGGCTTCGGCGTATGACAGTTCGATCTCTTGAAAAGATTGAGCATATTACCCCAGATGCAAGGCACACACTCGAAGAATTGATTCCTTGTTCTGATACGGCGTTTACCGTCACTGAGAAATGCAACGGCTGCGGGATATGTGAACAGGTCTGCCCCATGAACAATATACGTGTCGTGAAAGGACAGCCTCGCTGGCTCCATCATTGCGAGACCTGCCTTTCGTGCTACAA
>DATKKD010000217.1:0-1789 GCA_035543435.1 Thermoplasmatota archaeon | reverse complement strand
CCAACAATACCAACGAAACCACAGGTTTTAACTTCACAATTGATTCTGAGCCCCCGTCCATCACCACGATAAATGCGTCCCCGAACACCGTCGGCTTCGGCAACAACGTCACGATCGATGCGAACGTCACGGATGACCGCAGCGGGGTGAACAACGTCAGCATCAACATCACCTACCCAGGAGCCACTCACGATCCATTGATGATCATCATGAGTCATGTTTCAGGGACGTTGTACCGATACGTCTTTTCTGACACCTGGTATGCAGGCCGGTATAATTATACGATCATCGCATACGACAACGCTGGCAACAAAAAAACTAGCGCAGGACACAGCTTCAACGTCTCTGCAAACGTCTCCATGAGCATCGCCACCCTGAAAGACAGTTACACAGGAAACCAGTTTATCAATATCACGGATCCGCCGAACCCGCCACAGAACCTCACTGTGGTTAGTCGGGGTCTCACCTGGAACAATTATTACAATGCATCCTCCGAATGCAACATCCTGGAAAGCTATCAAGAGCCTGTGAACTACAGGGAGGATAATGGCTCATGGACGCCGATCAAGACCTCCCTTTCTCAGCTTACAAGTGATCACCCTGCCTATGGGTATGGGTATCGGCTGGGGAATGATCGCGGGTTGTTCGGTGTATACTTCAAACCAAATATTCAGAATGAATGGCCGGTCGCGTTCACCTACAATCGATCAGATGATCCCACCACCTCCGTGGTGAGAAGTAAACTTCTAGGAGTTGGGTATCTCGACCCGGCAAACAATTGGGCGTACCACTACCTACAAACGGTTCAGAACAGTCAAGGACAAACCCAGGACAATACAATTTCCTATCCTTATGTCTTCACAGGCACAAACATCACCTGGAGCTACGACAACACCGAACTCAAAGAAACAATCACGATGAACAACGCGACGAAGACGGTGCTACAGAATCACCCACCATCATCCTATGGTCTGCATGATGCAAGCTCGTATCTCGTGTTCATCACCAAGCTGGACTATCAGACCCTCAACCTGTATAACAGCTCGGGGTTGCTTTCAGGAAACGTTACGATCTCCGACACCGGGGTTGATCTCAGGGATGCGCTCGAGCAATTCAAGTGCGCCATGCCGCTCGGCGAAGCTTACACCTTGAGCAATGAATCGATGAGGCAGAAACTGACCTATCGCATTGTGCATTTACACGGAGATACCTACTTGCTTTCTGGTTTGAAGCTTTCTGATTTGAATGCGATGGTGTTCCCGGTGGTGATCGACCCGACGTTAACCCTCTCTTCCAGTACGAGTGATGAACGTCTCTGCAACCATAGCACAAATTATCTTAATTCATGGAACGCGCTTACAAGCAATGGATTCATGGATGCGACGCATATCACCATTGGGCAGAGTAAGCAGACCCTGACCTATTATATCCACCGGGGTTTCGTGTTCTTCAACACCTCAGCGTTACCCTCGAACGCAATCATCGATAACGCAACCTTGGGCCTGTACAAGTCAAGCGATTCCTCCGCCACCGATTTTCTCATCACCATCCAGAACGGGCAGCCGACCTACCCGCACGACCCACCGCAAACCGGGGATTACAGCAAGACTCACTATTCCGGGAACGGCGGCACGTTAAACACAAGTGGTTTCGGGAATGGGTACAACAATATTTCTCTGAACAATGACGGGATCAGCTGGATCAACCGGACCGGGTGGACGAAACTGTGCCTTCGCAGCAACAGAGACATCAACGGCACCACCCCGACAGGGAACGAGTATGTCACTGT
>DATKKD010000216.1:0-29563 GCA_035543435.1 Thermoplasmatota archaeon | reverse complement strand
CGTCATCGTGGCGTCACCGCCACCGGCAGGATAATAACCACGCGCGTGCAGCTGCGTCTCTACGCGTACCCCTAATTTATGAATCAAGGGAAGGAACACATGGGTGAAATAATCCCAGGATGGAGCCCATCGCACATCGGTCCCACCTCTCAATCGAATTGTGATCGGGGCGGTCGTCCGAAGCGCGCTAAGAAGACAGGTCTGGAACACCAGCGTGATGCTCCCCGCGGTCCCCACATCGAACGTGTACGAGCCAGGGATGATAGCGCCAGGGGTAAACTTCAGTGTGGAGGATCCGACTGTTAGACCCTCGACCTTCGCCTCACACATGGAATGCACGCAGGAGACCGCGGTGAAATGCTGTGGGCGAAGCCCCGGAATTGGTCGATTCGCACGGATACCGGTGATGGCGATTGGCGTGCTTGTGAGCACTGACAGCGCGACCGCGGTACGGACGGTCTGTCCGCCGCCTTCACCGTAGGACCCGTCGATCGATAGCATAGCATCACCTTTTGACGACGATTTCAAGAAGAAGTTCGAGTGCTGCCTCACAAGCCTGTTCCTTAATTGAAAGACGATCTCCAGAAAAAAGAAAACGTTTCACGATGACGCTCGTGCCAGTCGCTATACCGATGTACACCAGCCCGACCGGTTTGTTCGTGGTTGCGCCCGTTGGACCTGCGATGCCGGTTGCGGAAACTCCGATGTCGACTCCCGCTCGTGTTCTGATGCCTTCCGCCATCGCCTGCGCAACCTGCTCGCTCACCGCGCCGTACTTCTTCAAATAAGTTTCTGGGACACCCAATAACTGCGTCTTTGACGTGTTACTGTAGGAGATCACCCCTCGATCGAAGTATTCGGAGGACCCAGAGATATTTGTAAGCTCGTGGGCGAGAAGCCCGCCTGTGCACGACTCAGCGGTCGCAATCGTCAGGTGTTGTCGTTTCAATTCGTCAGAGACTTTATTAAGAACTTCCATATCTACCAACGAGGCGTCACGGAAGAAGTACATCTTTTCTCGTGATATAAGGTTTCACAAAAAAGTATAACAATTATATAGCAAAAATTTCATCTAGGACCCATTACACAGAGAACTACTATACAGCCCCGTAGTGTAGTGGTTAATCATGCTGGCCTTTGGAGCCAGCGACGGAGGTTCGAATCCTCTCGGGGCTACTTGCTGTCTCATGCTCCTGTAGTGTAGCGGCCAATCATTTCGCCCTTTCGAGGCGACGACTCGGGTTCAAATCCCGACAGGAGCATTTTAACATATCAACAGGAGAAAAAAGGTTTTTTTCAAATCCCCGTTTGAGCACTATCCCCAAAGTTCAAATCCCCCTTGTTTCTTTTTTATTGAAACAAAGATTTAAATATCAAAGGATTGTTTTTATTTCTCGAGGGTAGGAAACAGATGAAAAAGTGTTTGGCTGTCGTAATCATTCTCCTGTTCGTCGGGACAGCAATTGTTCCATCAAGTGGACAAATCGAAAAGATTTCCCTAGCAACGCCTGTTGGTAATACTCTCTATGTCGGCGGGAGTGGACCAGGGAATTATACGACCATACAGGATGCGGTCAATGATTCTTCTGATGGTGACACGGTCTATATCTATAACGACTCGTCCCCGTATCATGAAGCTGTGAGAATCACCCACTCTATTAGAATCGTTGGCGAAGATAAACCTACGACAATCATCGACGGTGAACGCATCTTTTGGGACATAATTAGTGTCGATGCAGAACATGTCGCAGTAAGCAACCTAACGATACAAGGCGGTAACGGCTCAGGCATCAGTATCCATTCGAATCACACCCTGATTTCCCAGAGTATCATTCGCGATTGCAGGACTTTCGATGTCCAAATTGAGGCGTATGACGATGCCCCGATCACAGACACCGTGCTTGAGGACAACGTAATCCAACAGTCCTGGAGCGGGGTCTTCTGCTTTCGGACAATGGAAACGATCCTGGAAGGGAATTTCATCGATGACAATACATTCGGGATCAACCAGTATCAATCGTTCTCCAATACAATACTCTCGAATGTGATGAGTCGCAATACCTACGGTATCCAAGATGAGTTCGGCGGGCGAAACCGGTTTGAACAAAACACCTTCGAAAACAATACCCTGGGAATACAAATCATGGCCTGCGGGAGAACACAAGTCATTCACAATATCTTCATCCATAACGACCGCGATGCCTATTGCATAAATGAAGGAGTCTATGAGTTACAAGCGAAGCTTTCAGCATGGAATCATAATGATACCTTCGTATTCACCCAGTATCGTCTCTTAGAACGTATCATATGGCGGGAGAACTATTGGGAGAAACCACGTCTGTTCCCGTACTGCATCAGCGGAGAGCTATGGCTGTGGACCTATTGGGAGCCTCACCCGATCCCCTGGGTAGCCTTCGACTGGCATCCTGCACAAAAAACATTTCAATATGGAACGTAAAGCTCAACGGAAGCGTGATGAGAATTGATCGTGACATTTACAGTTTCAGCATTTCGTCTATAGGGAGCCGTTATTTGATAAGAATGACCTAAATTTAGAAAAAAGAAATAACAAAATCCAAAGACACCTGAAATTCCTACTCGTACTGTTTCATTTGAACCTAAGTCTTTACATTTTAGAAAAACAAACGGAACCGGAAGTAGTACAGGATACATGTCCTGATAGTAGCAAGTCCAGATTTCAAGAATAGATATCCCTGTGGGGACCGGGCCATTAATAATTGGTGGATTATCTTTCTTATCATTTTCTGAGGTGCTGATTCCTATTGCATTATTGGAAAGTAAAAGAATGACTACAACAGTTCCAACAAACAATAAATATTTTTTTGTTTTTTTCATCATCTTCTTCCTTCCCATCATTAAAATGAATCCTCTTCAGTTTAAAAATTTTTTGTGACTATAATATTAATGATTTTTTCTTATTTATTACCTCATTATATCTTATGACTTTTTGTTAATTCTTTCCGTTACCATTGATCATGTGTTCACGTCTCTTCCCCTGCACTATTAAAAAATCTATGAGCCTTATTCCTGTAAGTATCTACGCGAACCCCGCAATAAATTGCGGGGCATTTATGTGCATAGAAGCTCCCTAGACGGATAATCGACGAGGGATGTTTTTATTAAGGACATGGTATTTACTCGTCAAGGAAACCTGCTTCGATGATTATTTTCCTGGGGTCAGCCCCGAGATGCTCAAGTGATTCTTTTATAGACCTGACAAAAGCCTTCGGCCCGCAGATGTAGAAGTGCCTGGAAAAATCCGAAATCCTCTTCTCGAGAAAGGCTCCGTCGAATTCCCCGTACTCATATCCTACTTTTTTCTCCTCGGTCAGCGTGAGGACAAGATCGTTGCCGAACATTTCCCGGAGTTCGTGCTCGACGATGACGTCGCTCGAGGTCTTGTTCGAAAAGAAGAGCGTGTTTCCGGCAAGGTCGCCGTCCAGCTGCAGCTGCCTGAAGATAGCGAGAAACGGGGTGATGCCAGCCCCGCCGGCAAGAAAGACGCCCTTCCCGTGGTAGTTGATAGTTCCAAAGGGTTTCCTGATGATCAAGCGCGTCCCTGGTTCGAGCTCATGCAACTTCTTCGTGACACCCTCACGCTTCGTGTACCCCTTGATGGTGAACTCAAGGACCTTATCCTGATTCAACGACGTGAACGTGAACGGATTCGTCTTATCCTTCCATCCCGGCAGATTGATGGTACAATCCGTGGCCTGCCCAGGGATGAACCTGAAGCGAGGCGGCTTTTCGACCACGAATCGTCGCACATTATGGGTGACGAACTCTTTCATCAAGATTTGAACGGTATATTCTATGGTCTCAACTCCTTATTAGGGGATTACACCGAAGGGAATCTGGAGCGCCCACGCATTTCTTATTTCCACTCGTGGATCGTCACATTGAACTCCATCCACATAGGATCCAAGGCTTCAAACTCGGCGACCGCGATCAGGTCGTTCATCCAACCAAGTCTCTCTGACATTGTCATGAATCCCCAGAGGCTTACCGCAGACGGTTTTCCGCCCATTGTCATCTTCATGAGGCCGAAACCTTTGATCACACCCATGTCGCCACCCATGGTCATGAAGGTTCCTAAATCGTCTTCGGAAGCCACACCCTTAGGAGGCATTGTCCCGTTCGCTGTTACATGAATGTTTCCGTCTGCGCCCTTCGCCTTTCCCACGCCTTTGACCTGTGCGTTCCAAGAATAAACAGAGGTCACGCCGTCCATCGTGATCGCTTTAATAAAACTCGATCCCGAGCTTTTTCCTTTACCTTCCCAAAGTTTTTCACCTAGAGTCATTTTATCACCTCGATATTGTTTTTAACGAGCGACGGTCCTCTATTAAAAGATGATTAAAAATCAGATAAAAAACAAATGAAAATTACATCCTGATCAATTTTCGAAATAGGATCTATATCTGTCGTTCAAATCCGACAGGAGTGTCTCTTTCATTTTTTCTTTTATTGAAAACACATTGAAACGAGTCACGAAGTCGGGTTCCTTCTACCAGACATGGGGGAGTAATCGATACGGCGTGAAGGTTGCATAGTGTGCGTACTCTGTTGATTCGGCCGTCAGGGCTTTATCTTCATAATACGTCCGAAGGACAAGAAGGATGAGACAGAAGAAAATTGGGATGATACTGAGGAGTGAGCCAAGGAGGAGCGGATAACTCAGTAAAACCCCTATAGCACTCAGGTAGCCTGGATGCCGAATATAGTGATAAGGTCCTGTCGTACAAATTTGTTTTGAAACAGTAGAGTTCTCCTTTTGTTGTGTCAAGACAAACGATGCATTGCTCTGGTAAGCCCAGAGAGCAAAAACAGCGAATCCGGCGAACAGTATGATGCCGGGCCAAATGGTGAAGAGTGGAACTGAGGAGTAGCGAAAACGCACAACGTCCAGTCCCGCGAGCATGACAATACCATAAGAAAATAGGACGTAGAATATGACGAAATATTTGTCATGCAGTTTTGTTTCACTCCATTTCAAGGTGCCTCGCTCGTTTAAGAGGTGAGGGTTCACGATGCTCAGGATGAGAATATACACGATTTGATAGCTAGCAATGAGGCCGATGAATATCCATCCTCGTACCCACTGAAGCGTCCCAGCGGAGATAACGAGGAGAAAGGCACTGAAGAAAACGCCGCCTAATTCTCTCAGGATTCCCCTGAATCCAGAGAGATTTATTTTTTCCTTCACCATCGGTCCCGACCATATATGGTTGATTTTCTTGATATTCCTTTCTCAATTAAAAGAAGAGAGATTCATATCTAAGGTGGGGGGATAGATCCCATCAGGTGTTGATAATAAATAAATACGCCCTGTTTGATAGAGCTTTTTTAACCCACACCTAATCACATCGGAGATGAAGGGTGAATAGAAAGAATAAAACGATGTTAAAAAATAGAAATATTTGGTGATACCATGAACAAAACGCTTGACCTGAATGAACAAACCATCAAACAGCATCTCCTCGTATGTGTCAGCACAGACATCGCCCTCTCCCATCGGCTGATCGAAAAGGGCCGTGACATGGCAAAGGCACTCCAAGCTGAATGGGATGTCCTTCATATTCAACGGCCAAGGTATCATCGCTATACAGCCACCGTGAAGGACCAGATGAATAAATTGCTCCGACTCGCCTCGTCCTATGGCGCAAAGACAGAATCGATATTCAGTAGCGCTATTGCTGAAGAGATTGTGAACTATGCGAAAAAGAACAACATCACGACAATCATCATAGGTCGACCAAAAAAATCACGTGTTCACGGCCTTTTCTTGGCTCCTTTTTCAGTAAGCGAACACGTGCTTCTTTCCAGCGGCGCAATTGATGTCCATGTCATCAATGAGATCGAACCTCTGTCGAAACAAGCAAAACAGGCGGGAAGACCATCTTCCCTCTACGGCTATCCCTCAGCCATTGTACTTGCCGCATTTGTTAGCGCGGTCTCTTATCTGTTGTCTGACATCCTGGATCCCACCAACATTATTATGTTCTACCTCCTTGCAGTCGTTGCTGTTGCGGTCCTCTGGGGGCTTTGGCCGGCAGTCTTTACAGCAGCGCTGAGCGTGCTATGCTACGACGTTCTCTTCGTCCCACCCCGTTTCTCACTCACCGTCGCAGACTCGACCTCGATCATCACCTTCATTGTGCTCTTCATCGTAAGTGTGATTATCAGTGCGCTCATCACGCGGGCGCGGGACAACGCCACCGCAGCACGCCTCGAGGAACAACACATCACCACTCTGTACCTCTTAAGTGAACGACTTACCGCGGCCGCGACCGTTGAAGACATCGCGACAGCACTCTACGAAAACATCGAGAAACACTTCCCCTGGAAGATTGCCGTGCTTTTTGCAAAGAAAGAGTCGCTTCGGGTTATGGCCTCAAGCGAAGAGCTCTCTTTGAATGAGAAGCAACTCGCGGAGGCGCAGTGGTGCATGAAAACAGGGGATGACATAGGGTGGGAGACCTCACCATTCACGGATTCAGGTCTTCGGTTTCTGCCTATAAAAACCGCAACCGACCATGTCGGTGTACTCGCAATAAAACCACTCACACCTGATGAAATACTGACAATCGAGCAGGATCGCGTGATTCATTCGTTCCTCGCACTCGCAGCTTTAGCGGCAAGCAGAGTCCAGTAAAAAATCAACGATTATCGAATGTGAAACGTCAAAAGGAGACGTTAGTACGGAGTGAACCGGAGGTGCGAGCGTTTCGGTTTTTCAAAGCTTACTACATAGACATCAATCGGACCAGACTCCCTAAGAATATGACCCATGATGTCTTCTCGAAATAAACGAGTGTACCAAGGATGATACGCTTTTCCAATGACAATCTTTCCGATTCTATTCTCACGGGCGTACTTCAGAATTTCATGAGTAATAGTCTGCCCCTTAATCCTCACCGTTTTTGCGCTAAGTGAACGAGCCAAATCCATGTTATCGTGTAAACGCTGCGACTCCTGAATGGTCCTGGTCTGTTCATTGTCTTTAGGGGACTCAACATAAATCACATCCCAATCAGTGTTGAGTTCTCCGGCAAGGCGTGCACCTTTTCGAATAAGCATACTTGCATTCGTATGATTCAGGCTAATCGCAACCAATACTCGCTCCTTTGGGACCTCACCGCGGGATTCCTCGGATAACGTCGATTCCTTTTTCGCGCCTCTCGCGCCAACGCTTTTTGCTACCTCACGCAGTGACAATTCCCGGAGAGCGGTCAATTTATGAGACTGGAAAAAATTCCGCAGCGCAGTCGCAACACTGTCCCGCGGGTAGATCTTACCTTCCTCAAGTCGTCCGAGAAGTTCATCAACCGGAAGATCGACATCAACAATTTCATCTGCTAGTTCGGAAAGGAATCTATCAGGAACTGTTTCAGTGACTCGGACCTTCGTGGTCCTGGCGATGTCATCGTTCAAGCTTTCGATATGCTGGACATTCATCGTCGTCATCGCATTGATGCCCATGGCGAGGCACTCTTCGACATCTTGCCATCTTTTTTCGTTATGCCCTCCAGGCGCGTTCGTGTGTGCAAGTTCGTCAATAATCACAAGCTCCGGGAGACGCATTAGGACCGCATCCATATCCATATCCAGAAGCTCGTGTCCCTTGTAGTTGACTTTCCTAGGTGGAATCTGTTCAAGGCCCTCAAGGAGTTTCTCCGTGTCTTTCCGTCCGTGTGCATCAACAATACCAACGACCACATCGACTCCTTTCTGTTTCAGTTGATGTGCCTCCTGAAGCATCCGATAGGTTTTACCAACACCAGGGGCAAAACCAAGAAATATCTTAAGATTCCCTCTGCCTTCCTGTCTGATAAGATCTAGGAATGATTCAGGTTTTGGGCGTTTCTCCTCTTCTATTTCACGCATGATTTCTCGGTTATTTTTTTTCTAACATTCAGGTGTTCGATACTATATAATCCTTCTGCCGTTAGGCTAACCCGATACTAGTAATTAGCAGGTCGATGAGTTTGATTCCGATGAACGGGACGATGACACCACCAACGCCGTAGATCAACGCATTTCTGCGTAGGATGCTTGAGGCACCTACAGGCCTGTAAGTAACCCCTTTCAAAGCAAGTGGAATCAATAGGATAATAATAATCGCGTTAAAAATCACCGCACTCAGAACCGCGCTTTCCGTGCTGTGAAGGTGCATGATGTTCATCGCACCAAAAATGGGGAGCGCTGGAAACATCGCAGGGATGATTGCGAAGTATTTCGACACGTCATTCGCGATGCTAAAGGTCGTTAAGGCGCCTCTGGTGACGAGAAGCTGTTTCCCGGTCTCGATGACATCGATGAGTTTCGTGGGAGATGAATCAAGGTCAACCATGTTTCCCGCCTCACGTGCCGCGTCGGTTCCGCTGTTCATGGCAAGGCCCACGTCAGCCTGCGCCAGCGCGGGCGCATCATTGGTCCCGTCCCCGATCATCGCGACCAGTTGTCCCTTTGTTTGTTCCTTTCTGATGTACCCGAGTTTATCCTCGGGTTTGGCCTCCGCGATGAACTCGTCGACCCCTGCCTCATCTGCGATGGTTTTCGCTGTGATGGGGTTATCACCCGTGATCATCACGGTCCGTATCCCAACGCGTTTCAGGATGCGGAGACGGTCGGCGATTCCGGGTTTTACAATGTCCTTCAGATGAATGACTCCTATCACGCGCTCGTTTTCAGACACCAAAAGTGGAGTGCCACCCTCTTGGGATATGTGCATGACGATATCATTGATCTTTTCTGGAATAATACCACCTAAACTCTGGACATGCCGTGTGACTGCTTCGGGAGCCCCTTTTCTGATATTCCTCCCTGAAAGGTTGATCCCGCTCATACGAGTATCAGCACTAAACTCGACAGATTGACCCACATCGGTCTTGACCTGGTGAGCTCCTTCCGCTATTGCGAGATCGACAATGCTGCGACCTTCGGGTGTTAGATCCGAAAGCGAGCTTAACAGGCAGGTATCTCGTATCTCGGTATCACCCACATTCGGGGCGGGGATAAACTCGACAGCCTGTCGGTTCCCCATCGTGATGGTACCCGTCTTATCAAGGAGGATGACGTCGACGTCACCTGCTGCCTCTATCGCCCGACCGCTTTTTGCAATCACGTTTCTTGCAAGAAGCCTATCCATACCTGCGATACCGATTGCACTTAGCAGTGCGCCAATGGTCGTGGGGATGAGACAGACGAGAAGACTGATGAGGACAGCGGTAAAGACCTCTGTGTGCGTGTACGAGGCAAAGGCAATCAACGTCACGACCACTACTAGGTAGAGAAGCGTCAGTCCTAAGATGAGGACGGTGAGCGCGATTTCGTTCGGTGTTTTTTGCCGTTCCGCGCTCTCAACGAGATCCACCATATGGTCCATGAAGGATTCCCCAGGGTTCACAGATACGCGTATTTGGATGCTGTCGCTGAGTACCCGTGTGCCTCCCGTGACCCCACTTCTATCACCACCGCTTTCTCTGATTACTGGGGCACTTTCTCCGGTGATAGCGCTTTCATCGATGCTTGCGACACCTTCTTCTACGGTGCCGTCCGCAGGGATAATATCCCCGGCACAGACCAGGATGATATCGTTTTTCCTTAGCTCGGTTGCCTTGACGATGGTAATCGACCCGTCTTTTTTAAGGAGCTTCGCCTCAGTATCGGTTTTTGTCCGCCGGAGGCTTTCCGCTTGTGCTTTCCCTCTGCCCTCAGCCATGGCTTCTGCGAAGTTTGCAAAAATCACGGTGAACCAAAGCCAGATGGCGATTTGTGCGGGAAACGAGAGACTCTGACTTGAAAAGAGGTGCGCGATGAAAAAAAGAGTGACAAGAATCGCACCGATTTCAACGACGAACATCACGGGATTTCGGAGCTGCCAGCGGGGGTTCAACCGTAGAATGGACATCTTGAGAGATGAAGAAATTATTTTTTTATCAAGAAGCGGCCGTGTCCGTGCTGCCCGCCGATTTTCCTTCGATACTTGATTTGCTATGGTCGTGTCGTTTGATGTACTTTCCGTCATATCAAAAACCCTCCACAGAAAAAGAGATGGCCTCCTGAGAGCAAGAGATGCTCAAGAATGGGACCCAGTACGAGGATCGGTAGGAACGAAAGACCAGCGACGATGACGATGACACCGATGAGGATTGCGCCGAAGGTGGCATTATCGGTCGGCAGCGTCCCGGCAGTCGGTGGATAGACGTGTTTCTCCGCGAAGCTCCCTGCGATGGCAAGCATGGGTACGATGATGAAGAACCGGCCGATGAACATCGCGATCACCATCATGACAATATACCAGAGTGCCGCCGCATTCAGACCAGCAAAGGCACTTCCATTGTTACCAACCCCGCTACCAAAGGCATAGAGAATCTGGCTGAGACCATGCGGACCAGGGTTTGTGATGGACGACAACCCAGCGGGGGTCACGACAGAGAGAGCAGCAAAGACGAGGATGGTGGTTTCTATCGAGATGAGAATCAACACCGTCAATTTCATATCAAAAGATTCTACTTTCTTTCCGAGATAATTCGGTATACGCCCGACCATGAGACCAGCGATGAAAATCGTGATGAGTACGTAAATAAAGAGGGAAAAGAACCCGGCACCAGCGCCTCCGGGGACCACCTCCCCGAGAAGCATCAACACCATCGGTATCATACCTCCAAGTGGTGTGTACGAATCATGCATGCTATTCACCGTCCCAGAGGAGGTCGCTGTTGTTGCGACAGCATAGATCGTCGATCCATAAATACCAAAGCGTACTTCTTTCCCCTCCATATTGCCACCCGCTTGGAGTCCATTCGGTGATTGATCCACCCCCAACCGGTTCAAGGTACGATTCCCCACTTGCTCCTCATAGGTTGTGACCGCAATGGCAGCCACAAGGAAGATAAGGATAACAATGAACAAGACAAGCCCTTGCTTCAGCTGACGAGCCATACGCCCGAACATCATTAACAAAGACAGGGGTAAGAGTAGTAACAGGATGATCTGTACTGCATTGGTGAACGGCGTGGGATTTTCGAAGGGATGCGCACTGTTTGCATTGAAGAAACCACCGCCGTTTGTTCCTAGCTCCTTGATCGCTTCCTGGCTCGCCACAGGACCAATCGCAATTAACTGATGCGCCCCTTCAAGCGTTGTAATTTGCATGGGTCCATTGAAGGTCTGCGGGACACCTTGGCTGACAAAAAGAAGTGCAGCAATGATACAAATGGGGATGAGGATGTAGAGTGTTACACGTGTGATATCAACCCAGAAATTCCCAAGTCCTTTGTCTTTTTTCCTTTTGGTAATCGCTCGGATTAACGCGAGCGCGACAGCGATACCGACAGCTGCGCTCATGAAATTTTGGAACACTAGTGCATCCATCTGGCTCAGGTAGCTCATGGTCTGCTCACCGGCGTAGACCTGCCAGTTGGTATTGGTCCCATAGCTCACCGCGGTGTTGAGGGCAACGTCTGGGGGGACACTTGCAAGCCCTTGGGGGTTGAGTGGAAGAACCCCTTGTAAACGTAAGAGAAGGTACGTGAAGAGAAACGAGATGAGGCTAAAAACAAGGACACATAATGCATAGGTCTTCCAGGTCATCTCTTCGTCAGGATCGATGTGGACGATGCGAAAGAACCACGCTTCGGCTCTCTTGAGTTTTTGACTTAGGATGGTGTGTCGACCAGTCACAATCGTGTATAAGAATATCCCAAGAAAATACGAAAGGACAATCACGATTCCTAAAATAAATACCGCTTGCAGGATACCTGACATCTGTGGAGTTCCTTGGTCAAATGAGGTAGTTTTTATCGGTGTTGTTAACTCTTTGTTATCCAACGCAAGATTCAGCTTAAGGACATTGATTCTAGGTTCACCAAGGATACCAAGGTCTCTTCCCTCGATGTAGTGAGAGACAAGGTTGCGTACGTCGCCCTCCGACATATTGCGTGCGTGAGCGACACGGGGCGCCTGCTCGAGCGCATTCGCAAGAGTGATATCTGGATCTAGTCCGCTTCCGCTCGCTGTCACTGCATCGATCGCGATACCGCCGTCTGCATTGACTGACCCCTCAAGGCGGCTTTCGTTAATGATCGCTTGTATTCTTTGATGTAATTTCGAATTAGACGGACCAAAATTACTCCCCCCGGACTGCATGGCATCATAGCCTGTTCCTGCGGCGCTTGGGCGGCCATGGAAATATTTTGCTTGTGTGAAATTTTGGCCGATAAGCTCACTGCCGACAAGTACACCATTCTGAACGAGCGGACTACCGTTCGCCTGATGGGGAAAAACAACCTGCGCGATTCCTGTGACAATTCCGGGGTAGAAAAGACCAGTGATGAGTGCGAAGACGAGGGTGATAATGAGTGCAGGACCGAAATACTTTTTCACAATATTTACCATCGTCTCACCTTAGAATTTTTCTGGTTTGAGGAGCGCATAGAGAAGATACAGAAAAAGTCCAATGCTGACTATGATGAAAATCATGACGTCAACGGACATAGGGACACCCTCACAGCCTCTCACATGCAAGTGTATATGCCCATGCTGCCATGAATAGTCCTATAAATATCAGAATAGCGACCCAATCATCCACGCTGGCACCTCTGGACGTTTGGGGTCTTGTTATCATTAAGGTAATATATACGCCTTTCTGTAGATGAAAAGATAACAACAAAATCAGAAAATAAATCTTACAAAATCCCTGTTGTTTGTCGTCTATTCTGTCATAAGAGCTGCGAGTTTGTATCGGTTGCACTCACAGCAGTGTTTCGCTCGTACGTTTGCAATGGGACATTCTTTACAGGCATCTTCCATGGATTATTCTTATTTGCTATTTTCATATTAATATCATTCGAATAAAAAATAATTCAATTGAACGATATTTTCTATTTATTTTATAACTTTGTCTATATATTACCCCTATTTCATCGAAAAATACTTAACTTGTGCAGGGAATATATGCTTTGTGATTATATGGATAAACTCGATCAACGCATCATTATAGCACTTAATGAAAACGCTCGTAAAAGTTATCGAGAAATGGCGCGTGCGTTAAACGTCTCACTATCAACGATATCCAACAGGGTAAAAAACCTTGAAAATGAAGGAATCATTGAGCGCTACATCCCCGTCATTAACCAGGAAAAACTCGGATACACGCTCACTGCTATCATCAACTTAAAGATATCACGCGGGAAGCTCATCGAGGTACAGGAAAAGATATCGAAAGACCAGAGGGTTCGAGCCGTATACGACATTACAGGTGAATGGGATTCCGTGCTGATCGCGAACTTCAAGGATCGACGGGACCTCAACGGCTTCATCAAAGGCGTACTTTCTATGGAGTATGTCGAGCGGACGAACACCCAGCTTGTCCTCAACATCGTCAAAGACGAAAAAAGAGCAGCTTTTTAATCGTCCTGGTACGCGGTCTCACCATGGAGCGCCTCATCGAGTTTTGATTCCTCTGCGGCGGATACCCGCACGGGGGTGATTTTGTTGATAATCCAGAACATAACATAGGTGAAGATAAAGGCCCAGAGAGCAGCCAGAGCAACGGCGATCACTTGGATGCCAAAGAAGTGATACCCGCCCAAGAGTAGTCCGTTCGCCCCTGCAGCATTCACCGCAGTCGTGGCAAAGACCCCTAAAAAAATCGTTCCAATGACTCCTCCAACGCCATGAACACCCCAGACATCCAAGGCATCATCCCATTTCTTTTTGTTTTTATACCAGATCGCGACATAACAGACGATGCCTGCCATCATCCCAATGAACATCGCAGCTGCAGGGGTCACATACCCGGCACAAGGGGTGATGGTGGCAAGACCAGCAATCGAACCCGTGAGAAGACCAAGGAACTTCGGTTTCTTCTCAAAAATCCAGGCGATAATAAGCCAGGTGAACGCAGCGACCGACGCAGCAAGGTCGGTGTTAAGAAATGCAACCACCGTCACTGAATTGACGCTCAGTTCGCTGCCTGCGTTAAAACCATACCAGCCAAACCAGAGCAGCCCGGTGCCGATCGCGACCAGAGGCAAGCTATGTGGTATTTCTTTCTTTTTCGCTTTTCGTGAACCAAGAAAGAATACCGATGCAAGCGCGGCCATCCCTGCGGAGGCATGGACGACGATTCCTCCTGCGAAATCCTTCACACCCCATTGTGCAAGGATCCCCCCGCCCCAGACCATGTGGACAAACGGGAAATACACAAGGAAGAGCCAAGCGACAAGGAAAATAAGGTACGCTTTGAACCGTACTCGATTCGTAAACGCGCCTGTGATTAATGCAGGGGTGATGATTGCAAACATCATCTGGTAAACAATGAACACGTACAAGGGGAGACTCGGATTACCCGAAAAAACCGTCGTTGGCGTGATATTCATTAAAAAAGCATTATCTAAATTTCCAATGACTCCACCGGTTCCTCCACTGAAACACAGGGAATAACCGACCGCAAACCAGATAATGTCAACAATAGCCATGGAGACGAAACTTTGTATCATGATCGCAAGGACATTTTTTCTGCCGACGAGCCCTCCATAGAAGAAAGCTAACCCCGGCGTCATCAGCATCACAAGACTTGTTGCGACAAGCATGAACCCGATATTCCCTGTATCAAACATTCATAATACCTCTTTTAATCCCCCATATTTTTTGCGTATCGATGATCTCTGTTCATCGGGTTTCTTATTTATCATCTGTAGTCCATATAAAAGCATATTGTTTTTTTTCATGTATTCATCGTCTCCTACTGTTAACCCGATTTTTTTTATATTCCCTGATCATATTTTGTTAACGCCGCTACCTCCACAGGCACCACTTTTCGATACACATTCTCTGGGTTCTGTATGATGCCGTCAACCGTCAGGAGATCATCAATTCGTATCCCAAACAAGCGTTCATTCTCCTCAAGCAATGGCAAAATTTTTTTCCAATCCTCTGGTAATAACGAGGTGATTCTGCCACCATTTAATTGGTCCTCACCCACTGTTTTTCTTGGGTCCCTTAGATACACACAGCTGGCGGCAGCCAGGGGAAATAAATTACCGCCGTGATAGGGGGTTGTTTGCTCTATTAGAGCCCCGTGGTCATCAAAGGTCATTCCGTTGAGGATGATAAATCCCCGGGCAGCCATACATGACTCACCCATGTAATCCTTACATGATCCGTTGATAAGTGCCGTAGAACTTCCCACTGAGTTAATCAATGGTCGGTCGATGAGATCCCCAAGGATAAAAGACACACCGCCTTTTGCGCCGTACCCGAACGTTTTCCCAACGTCACCGTAGATGACCAGCTTCCCCGACCGGAAACAATACGCGACTGAATCTTGGACAGTTTCATGAACATAGAACTCAGGGCCATCAGCGAACGCTGCAAGGCAATCGCCAATGCGTCCATAGATATCTATTCTTATTTTTTCTTTCGTGATTAACCCTGCTCCGAAATTCCGATGTCCATGAAATCGATATGCGATGACATTTCTCCAACCATCCTGATAAATTCGTTCAATGAATTGGCATGTACCATTCTTCCCTTCAGACGTAAACCCAGACACATCAATGACTAAAAAATCATTAGGATGAGTAGGTGGACGAAGTTTTTCTCGTTCATAAAAAGTAATTAGATAGTAAGAACTATCCATGGATGATCCTATAGGAGGTATTGCATCAAATATGGAAAAAAGGGTTGTTTCAAACAATGCGATTAGGTCGCTACGCCGATGTCTTCCCGTGGGATATCGCCTATCAATAAGTAACGTAAGAATCTCAATGATATCTGACCTTGTTTCTGTATTTTGTGCCACTTTACTCTGTAATGTATTCATTATCGATGATACTGTTTCGATATCGTAATGAGGAATCTGTTCTTTGAGTTGATTAAAAAGATACAATGGATTGTCGATCACAACATTTTCATATTGATTCAATGAAATTTCTGCACAAGTGGAAGATGGCTCTTTACGATCCTTCTTGTCATATGGCAACGTGATTTCTGTACCAAATTTATCTGTACATATAAGGTTCCGTTGTTCATCAAGTGTGAACACAAACGCACCACCGTCTGTATAACTTCCTCCCCGCGCATACCAATAGCGATCTGCTTTTGGACGAAAGTGGTAGTCATCGGCTGACAGGGTTTGAAGGAGGGTATCAATCGCTTGTTTTTCAGATCCAATGCAAGCAATATCAGCATCTCCTCGCTGAAGAGCAAAGACTTGTGGCCGAAGCATGGAGGTATCGGTGATACCAAGTAATTGCAGTTGCTTGAGGTACGGTTCGTTTCTACCTATAATGAAAAACCATGGCCCGTCAGGTGAGCAATGGATATGTGTTGTTTGTAAGGCACGGTAGATTCCCTGCTTGTCTTCGGGAAGTTTCGTGAAATCTCGTTCCGTTGTTGGGGCAAAAACCTCAATGACATATTCGAGCGGGTATCGATAGATTCTTGTGAACAGATCCCAACAGAGCACTGCGACCTCAGTATCTGTTAAAAACAGCGGGTGGATGTTTCGTTGTTGTAAATATTCAGTAATGGAATGATAGTTCGCGAAATCACCGTTATGGACAAGAGCATCATGGAGACCGATAAACGGATGAGATCCTCCTGGGTGCCAGATTTTCCCCTTGGTCGGGTAGCGCTGATGGCCAATCCAAATATGCGCCGTGATCTCTTCGAGGTGATAGTACCGGAGGACCTGCTCTGCATATCCAACGATTTTCAGCACCATCATGTTCTTACCGTGTGACATGACAAACGCTTTTTTGTCCCCAAGGGATGCATAGTAGGTGTTGTTGAGCATATAACTCGTGCGATACACGAATTCGTCCTCAATCCTAGGAAGGTCGACTTCAGAGAAATGATTCTCTTCCATGAATCGTTGGAGGAATTCTTGTTTTACTCTCACAAAATAACGCCAGACCTCAGGTGGTTTGACCTCTAATCCGATACTTTTGTGATCCTCAATTGTTGGTATTTTCTGTGCGGATTCAACGATGTATTGATGGTCGATGTATCGATGTTCTACTTCCTGTCGTATCAGGGGGTCAAGATAAGCTACTAAGATAAGGTAATCGTCTTCAAGTGCTTCGGAGGATACCCCCATTTGTTCTGAAGAAAGGCCAATAATGGCAATCCCCCCTCCTTTTCCATTGCCTCGATTATTCATCTGAATCATTGGTTGAACCAGATCTTTTCCTTTGATTGGGACTGAGGAGATGACACCAAGGACTCCGCAACCACCTTCTGCTTCATTGTTGTGCGCGTTTTGAGGGAAATGCTTCGGTGGACGTAAAGCCGCCCTTGCGTGAAGGATCTTTTCTGACAGATCTGTGATGCGCATCATCTCCTGTGGTCAAGGTGGATGAGGTGATTGAATCGGCCGTGTTTGAATTTCACGAGAGTATTAGGACGAAGGTCAGCGATATGTTCGTATCTAAGTATGGCCAGGATGGAGTCCCATTGGTTCTTCCACGAGTGATACAGATTGATGATTCGTTGGGATCCCCATTCCGGGTCAATTATGTGTGAAAGGATCTGATCCGTGGTCGCTATTCCAGCAGGGCACCCTCGTCCTCGTTCACAGTTCTCACATCGTTTGCATCCAAGCGCAATGAGCTCAGCGGTTCCAATGACCGCCCCGTCTGCCCCAAGCGCAATTGTTTTTGCAACGTCGTATGAGGTCCGTATTCCTCCACTTGCCATGATTGTAAAGTTATCTCGTACTCCTTCCTCGAGGAGATAATTATGGACAATCGGGATTGCGTATTCGATTGGCATGGCGATATTTTTTTTTGCAATATCAGGTGCTGCTCCGGTCCCGCCGTATCCTCCATCAACCTGCAAGATATGAGCACCAGCGTAGTAGCTCCCAATGGCGACCATGTCGATATCCGTAGGAGTAGATACCTTCACGGAGATTAATGCACGAGGGTTGATGTCTTTCATTAGCTGGACGTGCCGATAATGGTCTTCGACTGAGTACACGTTATGGAAAGGAAATGGGGAAAACAGACTGAATCCAGGGACGACATCACGAATTGTTGCAACATCAGGTGTGTTTTTATCAGCGAGCAGATGCCCGCCGAGACCAGGTTTTGCTCCCTGGGCGTACTTCAACACGATGATACGGGCTCGTTTGATGGTTTCTGCGTTCACACCGAAATGTCCGGTGGCAACCTGGGTGATAACATGATCTTTATAAGGTATTAACTCATCAGGATAGCCGCCTTCACCCGTACTCGTAAAAATATCCCAAGCTTGTGCTGCTTGTGCTCGCGCAAGCATTACATTCAAACTCACAGATCCAAAGGACATATCCCCACCGTACACCGGGAGGGGAATGGTGATTTTTTCTCGTCCGTCATTGCTTTTATTCAGGAGGAGGGACGTATCCATGTTTTGATTTGACAAACAATCGATGTCTGATTGTCGTTCATCACTCAGTTCGAAATCAAACCGCAACTTGTCAAAGCCGCCTTCCGATTGCCCTGTTTTATACTCGTATCCTGAGGGGACATATCCAGTTTCTGCTTGTTTCCATGTCGAAGAAATGATATCTGCTGTCCAGCGTTGATCGCCTAAGACATGATACTGTGGACTGAGAGTGACTGACAATGCATGCGTTGGACACACCGTCACGCATCGTTGACATGCCAGACCTTTGCATGAAAACGACGGTTGGATTATACGTAACAGACCTTGAGGTTTCTGAAATGCTTCATAATCGATGCGTGCAGAACCGATGTACTCTGGACATATCTCCATGCATTTCCCACATACGGTACATTTTTCTCTATCGATGATTACCTCGTGACGTGCTATTATATTCGCATATTTTGAAGGTGTTATTTTTCTCTCGGGGAGCTGAAATTGTAGAATTTGCCTCATTCGTTTTCACCAAAGATTTTCTCTTCCAACTCACTGTAGAACAACGTTCTACCTTGTTCTCCCCGCTGTCGTCGTACTTCGCGTAACCCCATGCCTCCAAGGACCTCGAGGAGCTGATCTCTCCATGCTCCAATGAGATTGACAATCCGTTGAGATGCTATTTCGCTTATTTCATTGATATGAGGAAAACAATTTGGGGATTTGCTTTTTCTATCGCATGATCTGCATCCAAGGGCAATATGATATGCATGCCCGACAACAGTTGCATCCGCTCCAAGAATTATTGATTTAGGCACCTGGGCTGCTTCAGCGATTCCACCAGCAGAAATAAAGGTGACTTCATCGCGTATCCCTGCCTGAACGAGCGCAGTATGCACTGTCCGTATCGAGGTCACTATTCGATCCGGGTCCTGTATACACTCGTCTTCAGGAAGATAAAAATGGAGAATATCAACTCCTGATGACGTCAACATAAGCGCTTGCTCCACAGCATTTTCATTGTATGGGACATGAACCGAGACGAGGACACCCTGATTGTATGTCTTGATTTGTCGAAGAATTTCTGCTATATCATCTGTCTTCAAAATTTCGATTTCAACGATTTTTGATTGTCTAATGAGATGAGCGTAAGTATTAATCTTTTCTTCGGGGAACCGTGGTATGATATGCGATGAGTATACAAGCAGATCATCCGAATATTCATTGGCATCTAGTATCACGAATGTCTTGAGTTTTGACGCAGCCTTTACTAGTACTCGACTAAGCTTGGCATCATGTGCTAACGGACAGGGAGCATCAAAGATGATGGGAATAGGAATCTCAATAACACGAGGAATTTGCATATCTAATGTACCAGAATTGTTCCATCGTAAATAGGATACTTTTCTCCCAAGATCTACCGATGTTGAAATATATTCTCTCCCGTGAATTCCATCTCGTGTTGGTCGTACAATCTCGGAAAAATCAAACCAAATACCGTCAAAACCTTTTCCTGCGAACAATCCTTTATATCCAGTTCCAGAGACTGGCACTCTACCGGTCTCCGCTTCAAACGAAATTGCTTTCATCCGTTCAGGAGTATAATAGGAATCACCAAGTGACTCAAATTCTGGGTTAATTTGGAGAACAAGTCCGTTTTTTGGACAGACCAAAGTGCAAAGGTGACATCCTCGACATAACTCTGTTTTTGGTTCGTTGACTTGGCCGTCTTCCTTTCGTTTATGAACTTCGTAGATACAGGTTTGTGTACATTCTTGGACGTTTAGGCAATTGTTATATCGTTTGACGATAAATTTAGATGGAAGCGGCGTTTTGATAACGGCCTCTTTTATTTCGATATGATATCGTTCAAACGTAGTAACCATCTCAAAATCACAATATGTTCGTTTATTCTTCTGAACAAGAAGGTAGTTTATCGCAGTATTTTTAATGCCTCTGCCTTAAGATTTTTAGGATCGATTATTTTTATATATTCACTCGTTGTCACTTCAGATACAATTTTTTTTGCTTCTGTGATCACCTCTTCAGGAGCCAGTAATAAAATTGGTATGTGCTGAAGAATTCCTGGAGTGAGGAATTCGTTGAGAGATTTGGTCGTTCCCGGAAGTGGAGACACCTTATGGAGATACCCCACGATAAGATCGATTTTGTCTGCGATGGTGATAAATGCAATGTTTTTCCCGTGATTATCAGTGTCATTTCCAATTGGCAGTGTTCGATATCCTTTACACACGAGTGTGGTTAAAAATTCTGGATTTGTTCCCTCTAAATACCCAATCGTCTTCATAATTTTTCACCCTTTACAAGTTCTCTCCATAACTAATAGAGGTGGATATGATGATGAAAACATATAAAGTTAATTCGAAAATGATTGTACAAATGTCCAAAAAAAATGAATAATTATGAAAATATGTCTAATATTTATGGTCAATTATGGAATTCGATAAGACAGATGTCAAAATTCTCAAAACGCTTGTAGAAAATGCAAGACTCTCACATCGTCAGGGTTGTTACTGATTGGTGCGAAATCTTGAGAGAACCACTTTTTTCTCTTGAAACCTTCATTTTTCAAGAAACGGATAATGATAGTCGGTCGGCGGCAGTAGGTTTTCCTTGATGGTTCGTGGGCTGACCCAGGAGAGTAAATTCAGGTAGGAACCGGATTTGTCATTCGTCCCAGAGCAGCGGGCACCACCGAAGGGTTGTTGACCGACAACCGCACCCGTCGGCTTGTCGTTGATGTAAAAGTTCCCAGCGGCATGACGCAGGATCTTCGTCGCAGTTATGATCGCCTGACGGTCCTTTGAGAAAATCGAACCGGTCAATGCGTACGGAGAGGTGCGATCACAGACATGCAGTGTTTCCTCATAGTGTTCGTCGTTATAGACATACACGGTTAAGACGGGCCCAAAGATCTCCTCCTCCATGGTGAGGAAGTATGGATTGCTCGTTTCGATAATCGTCGGTTCGATGAAGTATCCCTTCGAGCTGTCGCTTTTTCCACCAATAAGAATCTTGGCATCCTTGGACTGGCGCGCCTCCTCAATATAGTCACAGACGGTGTCAAAAGCCGCCTTATCGATGACAGCATTCACGAAATTGGTGAAATCCTGGACATCACCCATCTTTATTTCTTTGAGCATTTTCAGGACGAGAGTTTTCACTGGCCCCCATAACGAGACAGGGATGTACGCTCGGGATGCAGCAGAGCACTTCTGTCCCTGATATTCGAAGGCGCCACGGACCATCGCGGTGGCGACGGCATCCGCATCAGCCGAGGGATGGACGAAAATAAAGTCCTTGCCGCCGGTCTCCCCAACGAGCTTCGGATAGTTATCGTAAATATGAAGATTATCACTGATCGTTTTCCAAAACATGCTGAACACAGGGGTGGACCCGGTGAAGTGAATACCAGCGAGCCGCTTATCCTTGATCACAATGTTCCCGATGAGTTCACCAGAGCCGGGGAGGAAATTGATGACGCCGTTTGGAAATCCTGCCTCCATGAAAATCTCCATCAGCATGTTGTTGGAAAGAAGCGAGGTCGATGCGGGTTTCCAGATGACGACATTGCCCATGATCGCGGGTGCGGTCGGCAGGTTCCCCGCAATCGCGGTGAAATTGAAAGGAGTCACCGCGAAAATAAATCCTTCGAGTGGCCGGTACTCCAACCGATTCAACGTCCCAGGTGATGCATCCGGTTGATCGGAATAAATCTTCTGCATGTAGTAGGCATTGAACCGTAGGAAGTCAACGGTTTCACAGACGGCATCGATCTCTGCTTGATAGGCGTTCTTACTCTGGCCTAGCATCGTCGCGGCGTTGAGCAGAAAACGATATTTCTTCGAGATGAGTTCTGCCGCCTTCATCGCGATGGATGCCCGTTCCTCCCAAGGGAAATCCTCCCAGACGGGTTTCACAGCCATGGCGCTTTCAATAGCTTCATGGACGAGCGTGGGTGAGACCTTGTGAAAGGTGGCTAATACGTGGTCATGGTTATGAGGCATCACCACTTTACCGAGATCGCCGGTCGCGATTTTTTTTCCTCCAATGACTGGCATGATCTCTATCCTCTTCTTTTGGAGTTCTTGAAGTGATTGGAGAAGCTTCGTTCGTTCATCGCTCCCAGGGGCATATTGGTAGGTGGGTTCGTTCGCTGGTTTAGGAATATGGATAAGGGTTTCGTTCATAGTGCTCACCAATCGACCTAAACATACAACATCGGTATTTAACAGCTCGTATTCATTCTATAAATAAGGAGAAAATTGTTTGGGAGGTGTAAAAAAAAATTTTTAAGAAGGTCAACGAATGGTGATTGCGGAGGGAAAAAATAACTCTTTTTTTCATAACCTGTATCACTGTTTTTTCGGTTTCTTTAACCCTACGCGACACAAATTTGGCAATGCCCAACGTCGAGAATGGAGAGTTTGGCATGTGGATGAACACATGGAGCTATGCCCCCATTATTTTCTCATTTGAACGGCATATGGAGTTTTATCTATCGTCTTATATAGACGCACACAAGCCGCCTGCACATCCATGTCGCTGGGAGTCTCCCCTTGATGCGTTCTCTGGTAAACCCTTGATATCCGAGTATATGTTGCACCTCTGAGAGTGATAGTGGATACTGAGGTAACTGTGAGTATTTCTTTCGCAGGGATCTGTTTTCATACCACGGTTCCAACACATTATCCTTGTTTCGTATTTCCACCAAAAGATACTTCTTCGTGATACGAGCGAGTTCTTCGAGGGCTTTAGGGACGTCGTCCTCGTAAATGTGATGCAGCATATTGAAACAAATCGTAAGATCAAAACTCTTCTCTGTAAACGGCAGATGTACTACATCCCCTTGTAGGAATTGGACCGAGCCAAAGTATCGAGGTTGTTCATGGGGAATCCTCATCGTTTCTCTCAAAAAATCCACACCGACGATCGTGGCAAACTTCTTCCTCCATACAAGCTCGAAAAGAACATTTCCAATGCCGCATCCTATGTCAATGGCACTGTCGATAGTGTCATCGTTTTTAAAGAGAGCATCCAGTACAGAAGTATACGTGTTCCAATCATTCCTTCTCCTAAGCTTGCGGCGTATCTCTTCTATGTCGTTTCCTTCATAGTACTGTTGATACTCCAAGGCATCTCTGTGAAAATAGGTTTTCACCAACTCATAATGATTTTGCTTCTCAGAAGATAAGGTTTGCATTAAGAAAAGGATTCTTCACCCGTTAATAAATTTCATGATGACCTTACTACGTGGTTCTAAAAAAGATATATAAAGAGCAACGGGTTCCTGGTGCCTTTAAGAAACACGGCACCTGCAAAAGCATCAACAAATCATACGTTGATAGCTAGGGGATAATAAGATGTCGATTGCGTACAAATGGACAGTTCTTTCGAACACCTCGCTTGGTGCATTCATCGCGTCCGTTGACATGACGATCGTGCTCATCTCGCTGCCTGATATTTTCAGAGGCCTCCATGTGAACCCCGGGGACCCCGCGAACTTCCCGTACCTTCTCTGGACCATCATCGGGTACGGATTGATGACCGCGGTTATCCTCGTCACCATCGGTCGGCTCTCCGATATGTACGGCCGCGTGAAGCTCTATAAATTCGGGTTCCTTATCTTCACCCTCGGATCCATCGCCTGCGCGTTGTCACAAAACGTCCTTGAACTCATCATCTTCCGGCTCTTCCAAGGTCTCGGGGGCGCGTTCCTCTTCGCGAACAGCGCGGCAATCATCACCGACGCCTTCGATCTAAAGGAACGAGGCAAGGCACTCGGGATCAACCAGATCTCATTTCTCACCGGACAGTTCGTCGGACTGATCCTTGGAGGCGTCATCGCACCGTTCGGCTGGAGCTACATCTTCTGGGTCACGGTGCCCTTCGGCATCATCGGGACCGTCTGGGCGCACATTAACCTTAAGGAGCAAGGGATCATCAACAAGAACCAAAAAATCGACCTGCTCGGCAACCTTACCTTCGGTGGCGGCTTGACACTTCTCCTTCTCGGCATCACGTACATCCTGGTTCCATACGGCGACTCGGAACTCGGGTATGAAAACCCGCTCGTGCAACTCGCCTTCCTCCTTGGAATCATCCTCCTTATTCTCTTCATCTCCATCGAACGAAAAGTACCCAACCCGATGTTCAAACTCGAACTCTTCAGAATCAAAGCCTTCAGCTTTGGGAACGGGAGTCTGTTCCTTTCCTTCATCGCTCGCGGGGGACTCCTCTTCATGCTCGTCATCTGGCTCCAAGGGATCTGGTTACCTCTTCACGGTTTCACCATAGAACAGACGCCGTTCTGGGCAGGCATCTACATGCTACCGATGACCGCGGGGTTCCTTTCCATAGGACCTCTGAGCGGCTACCTCTCAGACAAATACGGCACGCGCGTGTTCATGGTGCTTGGCATGGCCATTGTGACTGTGTCCTTCATCTGGATTGCCTACATGCCGTATAACGTACCGTATCTAGATCTCGGGATAGCGATCTTTCTTCAAGGTGTCGGCGCCGGGATGTTTGCCTCCCCCAACATCTCCCTCATCATGAGTTCAGTGCCAGCAGAGACACGGGGAGCCGCATCAGGGATGCGGGCGACGATTCAAAACGTCGCGAACTCCGTGAGCATGACCCTGTATTTCGCGATCCTTATCCTTGCCCTGGAGAGCCATTTCTTAGGCACGGCACTCGCCAAAGTCCCTGCCTCGGCTGCCCTGTTTTCGGTCTTCCTCGGCATCGCGCCACCAGGGGTCAATGCCAGTACCTTCACCCAACTCTTCGCTCCAATCTTCATGGAAAGCCTCGCGTTTCTACTTTTTATTTCTGCGGCATTATCCGTGGTGGCAGCAGTGTTTTCCGCTTTCTCGAAAAACACCGAACAACACCATCCTGCTCCCGCTACCGCCCCATCAGGAAGACCCCTCGACCACGAAAAATGATCTTCATAATTTTATTCTCATAGGGACCCTACGGATGTTATCCTTAACTCGGCCAACCGATTCTTGCAAAAACCAAATATTTTATCAAAGCATTACCACTCATGATATGACAACAAAGGATGGAGACCCCTGAAAAAAAATCAATTGCACGGCACGACCGCCCGAGCCAAAGCCCTGAAACTCATTTTCCTTTTTGGGGTCATCAGTCTCCTTGGCGACGCAATCTACGAGGGAGCACGTAGCGTCAACGGCCAATATCTGGCGATACTAGGTGCGAACGCCGTCATCATCGGGTTTGTCGCAGGAGCAGGAGAATTCCTCGGCTACGCCATCCGGATTTTCTCAGGGTATTTTTCTGACAAGACCAAAGCGTATTGGTTTTTCACGATCTTCGGGTACGGCCTCCTCTTCACAGTTCCGCTCCTCGCGCTCGCAGGCGTCTGGCAACTCGCTGCGTTGTTCATCATCTCAGAACGCATCGGAAAGGCGCTACGGAACCCGGCAAAAGACACGATCCTCTCCCATTCGACCAAACAGGTTGGGACTGGGACCGGGTTTGCGATCGTCGAGGTGCTGGATCAAATCGGGGCGATCATCGGACCCCTCATCTTTTCAATCTTGTTCTTCCTATTAGGTGCCTCCGGGAAAGCGGTGTCAGATTATCAGATCGGCTACAACCTCCTATGGATCCCGTTTATCCTGTTGATGATCGTGGTTATCATCGCCTATTTCCTCGTCAAAAACCCTCAGGAACTCGAAACGACCAGAGTGGAAACCAAGGAGAAAGAGCAATTCTCGAAAATATTTTGGCTGTACACACTTTTTGGCTTTGTCACGACCTTCGGGTTCGTCAATTTCGCCCTGATCGGCTACCATATCAAGATCCATGCGCTCCTCGCTGACGCGGACATCCCTCTACTGTACGCCGCAGCCATGGGCATCGATGCGGTCATGGCGATCATCATTGGAAAGACCTATGATTCCTTGAAAAAGAAACGAAAAAACGAAAACGCTGGTCTTCTCACGCTCCTCGTGTTACCGCTGCTCACCATGTTCATCCCCTTGTTCGCGTTCTCTATGAATTACCTCTTCATCATCTTCAGTATGATTCTCTGGGGGATGGTGATGGGCGCACATGAGACCATCATGAAGTCAGCAATCGCGGATATCACCCCCTTGAAAAAAAGGGGAACGGGGTACGGGGTTTTCAGCACCATCTATGGACTGTCGTTGTTTGGCGGCAGCATCATGGTAGGGTTCCTCTATGATTACTCCATTCCTGTTCTCATCGTGATCTCCATCGCTATCGAAATCATCGCGATACCCTTCTTCTACTTTATGTGGAAGCAGAGCCAGCGTGAGGGATAACAAGAACATTTGCGTCTCAATTTTTTTTAGAGATCTGTTTCAAAGACCGAAGATGTTCATCGAACTTGCCATTGGTCAGAGTCAAGCAACATACGTCAATGTGAAAAAAAAGAAGAGTTAAAGTAACTCTGTTCGATACCTCCTGCATGGGGAAAATAGGTCGCAGCTGGCAGCTGATGAAAACAAGCATAGGGATCCTGCGAAAAGACAAGGAGATCATGATCTTCCCGGTTCTCTCGTTCGTTGCTTGCATAATCATATTGATATCATTCTTAGCGGGATTCTTCTTCATCGGGCTGCCGTCGTTAGACGCGGCTCCGCTGGTATGGGTCGCGATGATGATTCTTCTCTATTTCATCTTGTTCTTCATCGTGATCTTCTTCAACACGGCGGTCATCGCGTGTGCGAACATCAGGCTCAACGGTGGCGACCCTACCGTGGCTGACGGTCTTCGGATCGCCTCCCAGAACATCGGTCGCATTCTCATCTGGACGCTCATCGCTGCGACGGTCGGGGTGATCCTTCAAGTCATTCGTGAACGGGCCGGCTGGGTCGGGAAAATCGTCGCAGGAATCCTGGGTCTTGCGTGGACGTACGTCACCTTCTTCATCATCCCCATTTTGATCTTTGAGAAAAAAGGGGTGGCCTCATCAATCCGCAGGAGCGCATCCTTGTTCAAACAAACCTGGGGTGAGACCATCATCGGGACGTTTGGGTTCGGCATCATCTTCGTGTTGCTCGCGCTCCTTGGTTTCGTCCCCATCCTTCTAGGTCTCCTGATCGATAGTCAGATATCGGCAATCGTTGGTCTCATCATTGCATTGTTCTACTGGGCGATCATTGGAGTGGTCGCATCCGCCACAAACGGCATCTACGTGGCGACCCTGTATCAATATGCGACGAAAAAGCAGTTGCCGGTAGAGTTTGATGCGTCGCTTCTCCCGCAAGCTACTCAAGGTGCCTCATATTAGAACAACGAGTCATGCGAGAGTTTAGAACAAAAGCAGTCTAGACTTACGATAATTTTATAGGAAGTCCATAGGGTTTTTACCTTCCTCCATCATCTTCAGGTATTTTTCCAGACGCCAATCCATGACTCGGATGATGCCTTTCAGCGCCACGTTCTTCCACGCTTTCATCTCCTTTGTTGACCGATTCTCTCGGGCGAGCACGTACGCCCATTTCAGGCTGTGCCTGATGCAGGCAGCAAGCAATTCCCAGTGCTCCGGCAGCATGTCTTTCGTACGGAAAAACCGATCGTTCTTCAAGCTTCCTATCGGGATGAAGAACAACGGAATAATGAAGGACTTGAACTCGGAGAGGTCATGGACAAGGTCAATGGAGTCGGTAACATCCTCCGCAGTCTCGCCGGGAAGCCCCATAATCATCGTGTCACACGGGACCCAGTGGTTATCACGCAACAGCCCATGGGACTGCACAATCATCTCGTACCATCCCTCCGGTTTGAAAGGCCGGGCTTTCCCTTTCATGTGCCGCTCCACCATCCGTGCGGAACCGGTCTCGATGCCGCACTGGCCGCTCATGAACGGGCATTCCTTCGAGCCGGCGTTCATGAGTTCCGAGATGTTTTTGATCAGCGACGGGTTCGCCGCGGCAGACGCATGTGCGAAATGACTGATCTGAATCCGATCCGTGAGTTTCTTGGTCTCGGTGAACAACTCCATCACTGCCTTTTCGTTGGGGACGAACCCTTTCGTCTTGTAGCGGAGGAAATCCTCTCCGTGGAAGATCACCCCGTCGGTCCCCCCGTTGAGATTCAGGCGGACCTCCTCAAGGATTTTCTCGATGGACTGGCTGCGGAAATTCAGCATGGTCGGATTGCAGAACTTGCATCCCCTACCGCACCCGCGGGTGATCTCGATGATGCCGTTGATGGTCGGTTTTTTCACGAGCGGGATCTGATCTAACGGCACCACCGCTCCTTCGACGATCATCGGGAGCGGTTCTCCGTTCAAGGCTTGCTTGATGAGCTGGACCGCGGTGATCTCGCCTTCGCCGATCATGACGCAGTCGATGCCGAACTTCGCCATGATGCGTTCATCGGTGAGCTGCCAGGCACCGGACCCGCCGGCGATGACCTTCAGCTGATGCTTCCAGATCGATTTGTTTGCCATGAGCGTCCGGAAATAGTAGGAGGTGTACGTCTCCTTGTTCACTAAGTCGCTGAAGGTCGTTGACGCAGGACCCAGCCCAAGGGGGTCGTGCGTCGTGACCCCCAGCACCTTGGTTTCATCGGTGATCGCCTCCGCGAGGCGTCTGGGAGGGACGAGCGCGATGTCCCGTTCGTCGAACCCGTCGTCTAAGAGCGCTGCCTCGATTTTTCGTTGACCGCAATGTCCGAATTTGACTTGATACCCGTCCTCCTCGACGGGCGGGCAGAAAATCTTGGTGTACAACCAGCCAGGGAGAAACTTTGGCGCGCAGGCGGCGAATCCAAGAAAAATGTGTCGGTTGTAATCGGATAGAAGGGTGCGGTCAGCGGTTAACACGATTTTTGACATGACATTCACCTCGTGAGCTAGATGGTGTCCAAATCTGAGAGGGCTTGCAGTAAATGTTCACGGAGTCGCTCGGTGATTCTCTCGGTGGATAAGAGGGAGTACCGGTAGGCGACTCGTTTGTTGTGAAGGATGTGCAGCTCTCGTTTCAAGAGCCCTTTCTCAAGGAGGATGGAGAGGCGGTCGCAGATATGTCGTTTTGAGCGGTGGGTCTGGAGAGCGATTTCTGATACCAGGAGTTTTTTATCCTGAGAAAGGGACGAGAGAATCGCGAGGTCTGTTTTCGACAAACCAAGGATATGGTGGACTTTTTGT
>DATKKD010000215.1:0-3189 GCA_035543435.1 Thermoplasmatota archaeon | reverse complement strand
AGTGAAGATGATGGTGTTTTCGTTCTCGGCATTGACCAGGGAAGCGACTTTGTTGCGCGCATCCTCGACTGCCTGTTTCGCCTCCAGCCCGACCGAATGCAGCGACGATGGGTTCCCGTGCTGCTCTCCGAGATAGGGTGTCGCGAAGGCGATCACCCGAGGGTCGACCGGCATCGAGGAGGCGTGATCAAGATAGATTCTCTTCATGGTACTCCTTTGTTAGAACCACATGGTTGCGCCAGCGTCAAGCGCAAGGTCATTGAGGGTCCCGGCACCGACGATCTTTGCCCCGGGAATCAAGGCCACCTTCTCGAGCCCACACATCTGCTTGGACGCTTCGCAGGCGTAGACCGTGATCCCCATGCCCATGGTTTTTTGCAGCATCTCAGCGACGGTTGGGAAACTGCCGAGCTTAATTTTTTCCGCTGCCCCAGGGATGAGAATCTTCAGACCCGCCCCTAGGTAGTACGTGATCGGTGTGATGTCCATCATCTTCGCGGTCTGCGCAAGGACCAACGGTGCGTACTGCTTCTCGGGGTTATCCGTGGTAATAACATACAGGATTGTGTTTTCATCCTTCATGCTCGTACCTCATTTCATGCGTTTGATGAAGAAGGTCAGGATTGTTCCTTCCTTGCGGAAGTGGAGGATCTCATGGCCTGTTCGTTTGGCCCAACGCTTGATGTCCTCCTCGGCTGCAGGGTCGTCAGCTTCGACCTTGAGGACCTGGCCGATCTCGATTTTCTCGATCTCCTCCTTGGTCATCGCGATCGGCATCGGGCAGTACATCCCGATGCAGTCAAGCTCTGCATCATAGGCAGGCTGCGTGCTTTCAACCATGATCCTTCCTCTTTTGATTTCTTATGATGCTCATATGGTATTAATAGGGCTCGGTCCAAAGTTCGTAATACGCCTGCGGGTGCTGGCAAGCCGGGCATTTCGCTGGTGCTTCCTTTCCTTCATGGACGTAGCCGCAGTTCTTACAGACCCATTTCACGGTCTTGTCGCGTTTGAACACCTGTTTCTTTTGTATATTCTCGAGCAATTTTCGGTAGCGCCGCTCATGGTATGCCTCTACCTTGGCGATGTTACGGAAGCTCAGCGCCACATCAGGGAATCCTTCCTTCTCTGCGATGTCGGCAAACTCAGGGTAGAGCGTCCCCCATTCCAGTTTCTCGCCATCAGCAGCCTCCTTGAGGTTCTCCTCGGTGGTGCCGATGATCCCAGCGGGGTACATCGCGGTAATTTCCGCCATGCCACCCTGGAGATGTTTGAAGTAGACCTTCGCGTGCTCTTTTTCGTTCTCGGCGGTCTCAGTGAAGATGGCTGCTATCTGTTCGTACCCTGCTTTGCGCGCCTCGGACGAGAAGTAGGTGTACCGGTTTCTCGCCTGTGACTCCCCCGCGAACGCAGCGAGGAGGTTTTTCTCGGTTTGTGTTCCTTTTAGATTTTTCATGGTTTTCAACTCCTTTTCTTACCTCTATTTTACGTCACAATGATTATGGTCCGGCATGGACCATGGGCCAGTACACGTCAGCTTCTTCGAATCGGTCCATGCTTTGTTTCTCAATCTCAAGGATCTTGTAGTGCGTGAGTTCCATGTCCGCGAAGTACGCAAGGGTGTTTCTGATGGTCGCGTCATCAGTGAACAGCTTCGAGAGCCCCTTGTAGAATTCGGAGGCTGCCTGCTCGACGTTCATCGCACTGAGAAGTACAGAACCGAGCGAGGCTTCCTCGTCAGGGATGCGAAGCTCCGGGAGCGGAACGGGTGTTGTACCAGGTAGCATTATGATCTTCTTGGGAAACTTCTTCTTGTACACCTGTTCGATGAAGAGCCGGTGCTTCTCCTCTTCTTTCGCGAGGAACTCCAGCTTGTCTTTGAGGAGCCCGTTTTTAATGGTGTGTGCTATTTTCGTGTACACCGCGTGGCTTTCCACCTCGCTTTTCATGGCAGCGAGGAGCAACTCCTCGAGCGAGTACTTCTTTAAATCCATGGTCTCACAATCCTCGTTATTTCGTCTTGCGCTCCCCCAGCTCATGGTCGAGCATGACGAGCCCGCCGGTGTTGGTCCCGATGAGTTTCAGTTTCTGGACGATGGTGTCCGTGGAGAGCTCCTCTTCGACCTGTTCATCGACGAACCATTTGAGCATGCTCGCCGCGGCGTTGTCCTTCTCTGTTGCAGCGATGGCAACAAGGTCATCGATCATCGCGGTGACCTTCTGTTCATGTTTGAAGGCTTCCTCGAAGGCGTGCAAGGGTGTTTTCCAGGTCGTTGGAGGTGACGAAATCGCACTCACGGTCACCCGTCCTCTGCGGTCAATCACGTGCTTGTAGAACCTCATGGCATGGCCGACTTCCTCTTGTGCCTGCACGCGCATCCAGTGCGCGAACCCGCCGAGGTTCAAAGATTCGAAGTACGCGGACATCGAGAGATATAGGTACGCTGACCAAAGCTCCGCGTTGATCTGTTTGTTGATGGCTTTCTCAAGTTTCTGTTTTAACATGTTTTTTTCCTCCAATTCATCTCATTCTATTCTTTTATTGTTTTTCAAAGGCTTCTTTTCCTGCTCCGCAGATCGGACAAACCCAGTCGTCTGGGAGGTTTTCAAAGGCGGTTCCAGGTTCGATACCGTTGTCAGGGTCGCCTTGCTGCGGGTCGTAGACATACCCGCAAACACTACAGACATAGCTTTCCATTTTTTTCTCCTCCGTTGGTTTTTTCTTTCTTTGATCGCTTTCGCTTTCATAGGTTGGTGCGGTCTTCGGTGAATAACCGCCTTTAACTTTATGGTAGTATTCATACGTCATGGGATCACCGTCGGCAAGCTTCTGGGCATCGGTGACGGTGCCGACAAAAATCGTGTGGGTTCCCACATCGAGTTTGTCACAAACCACCGCTTCAAGATAACCGACCGCATGCTCTGTGACAATAGGATTGTTTGTTTTGCTCATGCGGTAGGCTACGTTTTTGAATTTATCGATGTCCCGTCCTGATTTGAACCCGAAGATCCCGATGAAGGGGAGTGGTGTGTTCTTATCAAGGATGGAGACGGTGAAGGTCCTGCAGGCGCCGATGCACTGATGGGTGAGGTTTTGTTTGTTGATGCTCACCGCGATCGTGGGAGGCTCTGAGGTTACCTGGAAAAGGGAGTTCGCTATCTGGCCGTTGAGTTTCTCTTTGTTTTTTG
>DATKKD010000214.1:0-12731 GCA_035543435.1 Thermoplasmatota archaeon | reverse complement strand
GTCGTTGGAGGTGACGAAATCGCACTCACGGTCACCCGTCCTCTGCGGTCGATCACGTGCTTGTAGAACCTCATGGCATGGCCGACTTCCTCTTGTGCCTGCACGCGCATCCAGTGCGCGAATCCGCAGAGGTTCAAAGATTCGAAGTACGCGGACATCGAGAGATATAGGTACGCTGACCAAAGCTCCGCGTTGATCTGTTTGTTGATGGCTTTCTCGAGTTTCTGTTTTAACATGTTTTTTTCCTCCAATTCATCTCATTCTATTCTTTTATTGTTTTTCAAAGGCTTCTTTTCCTGCTCCGCAGACCGGACAAACCCAGACGTCTGGGAGGTTTTCAAAGGCGGTTCCAGGTTCGATACCGTTGTCAGGGTCGCCTTGCTGCGGGTCGTAGACATACCCGCAAACACTACAGACATAGCTGTCCATTTTTTTCTCCTCCGTTGGTTTTTTCTTTCTTTGATCGCTTTCGCTTTCATAGGTTGGTGCGGTCTTCGGTGAATAACCGCCTTTAACTTTATGGTAGTATTCATATGTCATGGGATCACCGTCGGCAAGCTTCTGGGCATCGGTGACGGTGCCGACAAAAATCGTGTGGGTTCCCACATCGAGTTTATCACAAACCACCGCTTCAAGATAACCGACCGCATGCTCTGTGACAACAGGATTGTTTGTTTTGCTCATGCGGTAGGCGACGTTTTTGAATTTATCGATGTCCCGTCCTGATTTGAACCCGAAGTTCCCGATGAAGGGGAGTGGCGTGTTCTTATCAAGGATGGAGACGGTGAAGGTCCTGCAGGCGTCGATGCACTGATGGGTGAGGTTTTGTTTGTTGATGCTCACCGCGATCGTGGGAGGCTCTGAGGTTACCTGGAAAAGGGAGTTCGCTATCTGGCCGTTGAGTTTCTCTTTGTTTTTTGCGCACACGATGTACACACCGTAGGAGAGTTTGTGCAGGGTTGTCTTATCCATGGACGGTGCTCCTTTTTTGAAGGCAGGTATGGCAGATTCCTCTAAAGTATCCGTGGACTTCATCAATGTGGTGTCCTCCCTCGATGATCTTGTTGATGTTGGGACAGGTGATGTCGACGTCGATGATACGGCCACAGCGCGTGCACAAAAAATGGTGGTGCAGGCTTTTGGTAAGGTCGTAGCGAGCTTCTGTCTCTATGATGGAAAGTACTGTAACAAGGTGGTTCTTTTTGAGTGTTTCTAAGGTGTTATATACCGTGGTTTTGGAGAGCGACGGGTGGTTCGTCTTGAGTGCTGCGTAGATGCGTTCGACGGTGGGATGCGTCTTGTGATGGTCGAGATACCGAAGAACATCGAGGCGTTGCGGTGTCACTTTGATCGCATGGTCCTTCAGGAGTTTTACGTAATCGGTGCTCATGGTCGCCCTATTTGTAACAATTACCACTTTGTAATCATTACAATCTAGGCGGTAATGGCGCATCGTTATATAACTCTTTCGTCTTGCTTAAAAGAAAGGGCAGCGACGAAGATTGAAGAAATCTTTTAATGGAATGTACTTATGACCAATATCCATGATCTCGCTTTCCTTCGAGTTCCTCATTCCATTCCTCACTGCCGCAGCCACCGTCATACTTATCACTGTCGTTGCGGAGCGGTATGGGACGAAAACCGGTGGCATCCTCGGGACGCTGCCCTCGACGATTCTCATTGCTTACCTGTTCATTTCCTACAATGAAGGCATCCATGTGGCCACGCAATCGGTAGCAGTCGTCCCTGCCGAGATGGGCGCCAACGTGATCTTCCTGCTTCTGTTCGCTCTCTTCGCCTACCGTTCCTTCGCCCTAGCACTCGCGGTCTCGATTTCCATATGGACGATGCTGTCCCTTCTCCTCTTGTTCTTCAATTTGGAAAACCTCCTCATCTCATTTCTCATTTTCTCCGCTGGATTCGCCATCGCGATGCTCGTTCTTGAATGGAGGAAAAAAATAAAGTCCGTGGGAAAGGTACAGACCTGCTACACGCCACTGAGAATTATTCTCAGAGGGTTGTTTGCAGGAATTATCATCGGCACCGCAGTCCTACTCTCCAACGTCGGGGCAGTCCTCAGTGGAATCCTTTCCGCATTCCCTGTCATCTTCCTCTCGACCATGATTATTGCCATGAGGATGCAAGGCCCTGATTTTGCCGCAGGCATGGCAAAATCCATGATCTTCGGCAGCCCCAGCGTCGTGTGTTATGCGTTGGCAATCTATTTCTTCTACCCCGCCTACGGCATCCTCATCGGGACCATCGGTGCGTATGTCCTCTCCTTTATCGTCACGATGATACTATATGCATTGAGCAAACGGCTGGCATAAAAAAGTGTCATTGCTTCCCCTGGTATCGGTATTCGATCGTGCAGCTCCCCTCGACGCTCACCATGCAAGGGCCAACTGGCGAATCAGGCGTGCATTCCTTGCCGAACAAGGGGCATTCTCTTGAAGAAATCAACCCCCTTAGGACCTCGCCACAGAGGCATCCCACTGGTTCGGGATACTCTTGGTCTTTCATCCCACGAAGGTCATCTTCGTATTTCTTACGAGCATCATACGTCTCATAGGTCCTCTTCAAAAAAAGACCGGAATTTGATAGCACCGGAAACCCACGCCATTTGACATCCGCCTTGGAAAAGACCTTACGTATGGCCTGCTGTGCCCTAGGATTCCCCTCGGGCTTCACCGCCCTTGCGTATTCGTTTTCCACACGCGCATCCCCTGCTTTCACCTGCCGCACCAGCATCCACGTCGCCATCAAGAGGTCCAGAGGCTCAAACCCCGCGACGACCTGAGGAATGCGATAGATACGGGACAAGGATTCATACGGCTGCAGGCCGATGATCGTGGACACATGTCCTGGCTCGATGAAACCGTCGATCTTGATCTCCCCCATCTGAAGCAGTCCTTGGAGCGCAGGCGGAATTATCCGATGGCAGGACAACACAGAAAAATTCCTTGGAGGATCTCGGAGGAGCACGGAGGCGGTCGTCGGCGCAGTGGTTTCGAACCCCACCGCCATGAACACGACCTCCTTCGAAGGATTTTTTTCAGCGACCTGCACGGCATCATCGATGCTGTACACAGTGCGCACATCACAGCCGTCCGCTTTCAACTGCTGAAGCGAAGAGGTCGCGCCTGGGACGCGGATCATATCCCCGAAAGTCGCAACGGTCCTTCCTTTCCGTGCGAGTAACAGTATCTCCTCGATTTCCCTTGGAGTCGTGACGCACACCGGGCATCCAGGCCCCTGCCCGATCGTGATCCCGCACGAGGCAAGCACGGTGGAGAGCCCACTTTTCATCAACGTGTCCTGATGGGTGCCGCAGACATGCATGAACCGGAGCCTCACCTTCTCTTGTTTGATTCGAGAGACGATGTCCTCAGCGAGCTGTTTATCCTGCAGTGAAAACATTAACCCTCCCCCTGAAACGAAAGCATCTGGCGGAACAATTTCAGCGTCTCCTCCGCCTCGTGCTCCTCGAGAACCTGGATCGCGAACCCAGCATGGACAAGCACATAATCACCCAACTTCACATCCACAAGCGTGACGTTAGCCTGCCGTTGGGTGCCGCCGCCGAAGTCCACGGTCGCGAACTGCTTTACTGTATCGAGAGAAACGATTTTCCCAGGGATTGCGAGACACACAGGGACCCTTCAGCGGCTTGCGTTTATAAATTTAACCCTCTATTGTTCTAAAGAGAAAAGAAGCAGAAAAACAAGAGTGCCTCATTCGTTCTTTTTGTATGGAATCAGACATAAAAATCGAAGAGTGCCCGCTCCTCGATTGATGATCTGATGCCACTCCATGGGTTTGATGAACAAGACGTCGCCCGGTTTCAACGGTTCCTCTCTGGTCTGGTCCTTGACGAACCCGGTCCCTTCAAGGATGAACACCTCATGCTCCCAATCATGCTGATGCATCGGGGAGTTTCCCCCTGGCTTCACCTCAAACAGCCGCATCGCGAAGTTCTGAGCGCCGTCCCTCTTCGAAATGAGCCAACGCACCCTCATGTTCTTCACGCCTTCCTCCTGCGGGTGCTCAAGGTCTACCTCGGTATAATGCACATGTTTCATGATTTCACCGTGATGTCCTGGATGACCTCGTACATCATTAATGTTCCTGTCAACAAACCTGAAATACGGGAGAAGCGTTTACCCATTCGGCCGAGGCGAAATCATGAAGAAAAACGACATCAAGATAGCGGTGCTTCGCATCGAAGGGACGAACTGTGAGCAGGAGTCGTTCGACGCGTTCAAACGGCTTGGCACTTGCCCTGAATTCGTACACCTCAAGCAGTTCCTTGGCATCGACTGCGATGCGAGCGAAAAACGCGATCTTCTTTCCTACCAATGCCTGATGGTCCCTGGAGGGTTCTCCGCCGGTGACTACATCAGGGCGGGGGCGATCCTTGCCGCACGGATGAAAAGCCAGCTATCGGGGGTGCTTACGGAGTTCGTGAAGCAAGAGTATCCTATCCTAGGGGTATGTAACGGGTTCCAGGTGCTCATCGAGCTCGGACTCTTGCCCGGGTTTACCGAAGTCATCCGGCCGGTACCTGACGCATGCTTGTATATCAATGACTCGAATCGGTTTGAATGCAGGCCGACCTTTCTCAAACACGAGAACAAGGGGACCTGCGTATTTACCTCGAAGATCCCGAAGGGAAGCATCCGGCTCATCCCGAGCGCACATGCGGAAGGTAAGCTGCTCTTTCCCCTGGAAAAACAGGATGAGTATCTCAAGAAACTTGAGAAGAATGACCAGGTCGTCTTCCGGTACGTTGACCCGGATGGAGAGTACGCTGGTTATCCGTGGAACCCAAATGGGTCTCCGGGGAACATAGCAGGGATCTGCAACCCACAGGGTACCGTGTTTGGTCTCATGCCGCACCCCGAGCGCACTTATTTCAAGCACCAGCATCCTGACTGGACCAGGGCCGGTATCGACGAGAACATCGGCGATGGTAGGGCGGTATTCGAATCGGTTGTTGATTATATCGCGAAAAAATTCTAAGGGTGTTCGTAACGTTTTTATAGGATACGCTTCATTCTTTTATTATCGAGTAATATGGGGGAGTTCCATGAAAACGCACAAGGGTTTGGCGGTTGTGTCATGCGGCTTGTTGGTCCTTGCTTCGTGCATTACAACCTTGACAGTCGTAAGCGCGAAGAAACCAGCGGACTGGTCTGACGGCACTTTTTCTGGGTCGCTGATGATCAAGAAAAACAATGTTCTTGGTACAATCAAGGGAACGCTCAATCAGGGGAGGCGATCAACTCTTGGATCGTTTCTTGGAGAATGGTCGACGGCCGAGGGGGATTACGGCAGCCTTCACGGAGTATTCAGGGGTTCTTTCGTTGCCGGTTCTTGGATAAATAATCGTACAGCGAGTAAAACCTTCGTGGTCGGGATGGTACTATACAATGACACCTCGTTTGAGGCACGGCTCTGGGGCCTTGGCCTTGGGCTCGCTGTGATGAACGGGAGCCATGACGTGTCGTTTCTCCCGAGGCTCACCGGCCCTTACGGAGTTGGCGTGAGGACAATGCATCTGGTCGACCAGACCAGGCCTGAGAATTTCACGAACGACACGGATGATTTCCGGGAGATGATGATCCAGGTTTGGTATCCGATCAGCCAAGCGTATCTCGGGGAGCGTGCACTGTACATGAACCCTCCGACGTTCCTGTGGTTGAAAGGTCGATCTCCGGTTCCGCTTATCACAATCCCGGATGACGCCTATAAGTTTGTACGGCCTAATGAACGCCTTGAGGCACCGATCGCACCAGGGACGTTTCCGGTAATCATCTTCTCACCGGGGTACGATGGTGTGTACCAGATTTACACCTCGTTTATCGAGGATCTGGTGAGCCACGGGTTTGTCGTCGTCTCCATTAATCATCCGTACGTCTCTGGAATCACGGTATTCCCAGACAATCGAACGGTCGGCCTTGCACCGGTGCCGACGGACCCAGCGCAGCAAGCAGCGTTCTTCGCGAAATCGCTTCGGGTGATCGTCCAGGACGCGAAGTTCGTACTGAACACGACAGTAGCGATGAATGTCAGCGACCCTGAGTTCGCAGGTCATTTCGATCTGTCTCATGTGGGAATGTACGGTCATTCCTTCGGTGGTGCGAACACTGCGGTGTGTTGTTACGAGGACTCCCGATTTCTCGCAGGACTTACGCTCGAGGGGGTCTTCTACGAGAATTTTACTCGTGGGAACATTACGCGACCGTTCCTTATAATGACCGCGGAGTCCAGGTTCACCAATGACACTTCAGTGCAGTTCATCTGGAACCATGTCACCGCCGATACCTACAAGGTCGGCGTGCTCGGCTCGACTCATTATGCGTACACGGACGTCGGGGTGCTGCTGTCGCATCTCGTACCGTTGATCCCGCCGAAGATTCTGGGTTTCGGAACCATACCGCCGAAACGGATGGTGAACATCACCAGGACCTACGTGGACACGTTCTTCGAGGTCTACCTCCAAGGTGCGCCACGGCAGCAACTGTTAAATCTCTCTGCCCAGTTCCCTGAGATTGAGATTGCGTACAAACTCACATGAAGGCGGTCCCTTGGTATGCCACAGGTCGTCACCTGTATCCTTGAGCATGACGGTAAAATCCTTATTTTGAAACGCAGCAATCTGGTGGGGACGTACCGAGGTCTGTGGGGTGGTGTCGCCGGGTTCGTGGAGACACTCGAGGAGCCGTACGACACCGCGATCAAGGAGATCTGGGAGGAGGTCGGGATTGGGATCGATCAGCTCAGGCTCGTGCGGCAAGGAGAGCCTATAGAGTTCACCGACTCGTACGGCGGACGGCGATATGAGTGGGTGATCTTTCCGTTTCTTTTCCATATCGACCATCCGGAGCTCGTGCGTATCGATTGGGAGCATGAGGAGTTCCGGTGGATTTATCCGTCGGACTTGAAAAAATATGATACGGTGCCGCAGCTTGATGAGCTCGTAGAACAGCTGTTGAAGAATGAAGGGGATGGGGACACGTGAGGATGTGGTGAGGAGAGGAGGAAAGAGAAATACGGACCGTTCCCCATCCAACAAATAAAGTATTGATTTATTAGTATATAAATATTATTATTAATAATAGATATAATATATAATACTCCCCCCTTGACCCGCTCAATGGGTGTTTTTTAGTACATAATTAACACGAAAACAGCTGTTTTATCCCTTCTTCATCCCTGATTGCGGTCAAGTTTGTCTAAAATTCTTGTTATTTCTACCGCAGTCTGCTCGACGGAACGGTCGGTGTTGACGATGTGCCAGCCGTCCGCAAGACGCAGCGCCTTACCACGCACCTTCACCAGCGCCTCCAGCGACTCGAACATCTCCACCTCGCTGCGCAGCGCGATACGCTCCACGAGTTTCTCGGGCGTTGCATCCAGGAAGAACATGTACTCAGAGGTGGGGACAAACTTTTCGAAAAAATGGTACCCAATCGGGGCAAGACGACGCGGCAAGTACGCCGTCCCCATGAGGTACCGCACCATGATGAGGGTATTCGACTGCGGATGGCGATAAAACCGCCGAAGCGAGTTGAGGACATCCAAGGCGTAGAACAACGAGGCCTTCAATTGATTGATTTTCCCTTTGCTCAGCAGGGCTTTCTTCGAGGCACGACCATAGTAGTTATCCGACTCAGGATGAGACCGAACAATCACCCGCTCCCCACGCTCCTCATACCGCTTCTTGATCAACTGCGCATGGGTGTCCTTGCCGACACCGTCAAGCCCGTCAATGATGATCAACCGAAGCCTTGCCAAACGAACAACCCCCAGTACAACAACGCGGCGACAAACGGCACCGAGAGATTATCGAGGCCAAAAGGCGTCGCACCCTCAACAATCATACATATCCCAGCAACACCAAGGAGAAGTACTACTTTTATAAAAGAGAGACTGACGCCATAATACACAACAGCAATTAGAAGTAACACGAACGTCGCAAGGAACATAGTCAAACTGCCGACGTAACTTCTCTCATCCCTCAACACAACATATTTCCTCTTCCCAAAGCGTGAGCCGATAAGCGATGCGAGGCCATCACCGTACGACATAGCAAGAATCCCGATCGCAATAATCTCTCGATGGTCCCAGAAAATATATGCAAGCACGGTCCAGGTGATCGCGTAATAGACAAGCCCGAGTCCATGGCCAGCCTCCGACGTCTTGCCCCGCAGGGACTTCACTGGCGAATACGGGCTCATGAGAAACGTGAACAGAATAAACGGCCCCGCAGCAAGGAACGCCATGATCCAACGGGTCATGAACAAGGGCAGAATGAAGGCGATGTTGCCGGTCATGATGTGGAGGAATTTTCTTGCCGCGACCGGGTAACGCTTCGACACAACCTTTTCTGTGAAAAGGAGCAGCACAATGACATACCCATAGACGAACGCCAGCCCTACCAGATCATTCTGATACATTCATGGTCACCCCGTAAATACTCCGACCAAGAAGGAGAGAAGACCGAGAAATAACGCGAGCAGGGAAAACTTACGGAGGTATCCCATCGCCGGTTTCTGCTTCATCAACAGCTGAATGGAGATGCTCAGCAGCATCGAGTCACATATCAGTACCATTCCGAGGTAATACACGTTAGCGTAGAACAGGTTGTACGCGGAGAAACTAAACGGAAGGAAACTTAAGGCGATCGCGCACAGATAGAACACAGCAGCGACTGCGGCTGAGGCTCGCAAACCAATGTAAAGCGGGAATGAGCGGACCCCTCGCCCCTTGTCGCCCTCGAAGTCCTGCACGTCCTTCATGATCTCCCTGCCCGAGCCAGCGAGGAACGCGATCAGGGCAACGACATAGATGACCGGGTTAATCGCCCCGAGTGAAAAAGTGCTATTGGGAAGTACGGAGACGCCTCCGAAGATAAAGGGGATTGCCATGATGTACGCGATATAGAAATTCCCGATGAGTTTGATTTTTTTCATCTTCATGTCATAGAGCACCGAGACCAGGGCAGTGACGAGTGCGATGATGAAGCAGGTGCCGTTTACAAAAAAGGAGCAGAGCAAACCTAGAGGGAAGAACACATAAAAAATGAACAACGCGAAACGTGGGGAGAGGTCACCGCGGACCAGTGGGCGGTCCGTTCGTTTATTGATACGATCGATCTCCATGTCGTAGTAATCATTGAGCGCAAAGGTGCTTGCCTCCAGGAACAAAGCGGTGAAAAAGGTAAGAACAATATTGAGCAATGGCAGAGTGAAATCTCCATAGAGCGTTTTTTGTGAAAGCAGGGAACCGACTAGGATCCCGAGGAACAGCATCACTCCGTGCTCGAGCCGCATGAGCTGCCAAACCGCTCTCAGTTTCGACATCGCGAAAAACTGAATCGAGTGGTTTGTTATAAAAGCTTGTTATTTCATCCCGGGTTCGATTACGACTTTGATGGAGTTCTGCGCATGGGCGACGAGTCGGAATCCCTTCGCTGCGTCTTCGAGTGGGAGTCGATGAGTAATCATGTCGGTGACCGCGAGTCGTCGTTGTGCGAGCAGGTCAATCGCAAGCTCGATGTCCTTTGGGCTTCCCGCATAGGTCGAGACCATGGTGATCTGTTTGTTCCAGAGGTCGAAGAGAGGGAACGGGATGTCTCGCCCTGGTTCTGTTGGTGCGAAAAACAGGATCGTGCCTCCATCCTGGACAGACCGCAGTCCCTGTTGCACTGCTGAAAGGGCGCCTGTCGCGATGACGACGAGGTCAGCAAGACAGCCGCCATTCTGTTTCTGGATCTCCTCGGGTACGTTGTCCTTGGCGTTGACAGCCTGGTCAGCCCCTGCCTTTTTCGCTGCGTTCAACCGGTACGGATCGATATCGGTGGCGATGACGCGACCTGCCCCCCATGCTCGTGCAAGCTTTATGAACAACAACCCCGAGATGCCACTACCGATGATAAGCACGGAGCTCCCTGGTTTCATGGAAGCGATCCGTAGCCCTCTGATGACGCAGGCAAGTGGCTCGATGAACACGCCCTCCTCATACGAGACGTTGTCGGGAAGAAGAAACGTGCCCCGGTCCACGTTGATGGCAGGGATGCGGACATACTCCGCGAATCCTCCAGGGGAGAAGTTGGTGCTGTGCAGGGTGTGACAGAGGGTGTGCTGATTATTGAGGCAGAACCGACAGGTGTTATCCGGGACGTGGTGGGAGACGAAAACGCGGTCGCCGACCTTGTAGTTTTTCACCAGTGCTCCCACCTCCACGATGTCCCCCGTAATCTCATGGCCGAGCACCCGCGGCGCCTTCTTGATGCGGTACCATTCCATGACGTCGCTACCGCAGATGCCGCTGGCGATGACCTTCACGAGCAGCTCCTGGTCTCCTATAGTTGGGACCGGCTGCTCCTCGATGCGGACGTCGTTGTTGTTATAGTACATCGCGACTTTCATGGTCTTCATACGGCTCATGTCCAGTTATGAGGAAGTGTTTTATAGAGTTTGTTGCACAGCCTTCTGACAAGTAAGTAATGGAGGAGTCGAGAGGATTGTTCTTCAAACGAAAAGCGTATTAGGGAGTGTCGGGTTATTGGGCCTAGTATGTTAATTAAAGCGATTAAGCTTAAAACCATCGAAGCGCGGCGTTACATCGAACCTGATGAGAAGCCTCGGCAAATCCGCATCGACCACAACAGCCAGATCACCCAGGTCATGAACCCAACGGAGAAGAACCTCAGCATTGAGTTCCAGTACACTGCGAGCTATGGGCCCATCGGTATGATCAAACTCGAAGGGAACCTTGCGTGCGAAGAGGATACCGCGAAGCAGATCACCAAGGAATGGATGGACACGAGGAAGATGCCTGACCAGTTCGCAAGCAACATCCACACAGCAGTGATGCACGCGTGCGTCCCCGAGGCGGTCAGCATCGCGAAAGATCTGGGGTTGCCGCCACCGATTCCTTTGCCGCAGGTGAAGCTTTCCTCCAATGCGAAGCAAAGCCAGGGCGGCATCGAGGTCGCCTAGAGACGTTATTTTTCCGTCACTCCTCATCCCTGGTTTTTTTTGTACCTAATGTTTAAGACATCCCAAATGATACCTCCCGTCGATGAAGACGGTCGTGGTTTCTGTGGGAGGATCTGTCGTTCTCTCGGAAGATGCGAACGTCGATTTTCTCAGACGACTTACGACGTTGCTGAAAAATGTCGGGAAGCATTACCGTTTGTTCGTCATCGTCGGGGGTGGGTTCATCGCCCGGCGATACATCCAACTCGGCCGGGAGCTTGGCTTCGATGAGGATACGCTTGACCTGCTCGGGATCGATGTCACAAGGGTGAACGCCCGTATCATGACGAACCTGCTTGGGGTGTCGAACAAAGAGATCCCACATACGACAGATGAGGCGCTTCGCCTGACGCATCCGATTGTCGTCATGGGAGGTACGGAACCGAAGCATAGCACGGATACGGTCGGTGCCGAGCTTGCGGAGAAAACCCGTGCAGTCCGGTTCGTGAACGCAACGAACGTCGACGGCATTTATGATAAGGACCCGAAGAAGTTCAAGGATGCGAAGCAACTCAAGGAAGTGAGCATCGACGAGCTCATCGCCCGGTACGGTACGACATGGGGTTCCGCCGGGAAAAATATCTTCATGGACAACCCAGCCCTCGCAATCATCAAACGGTCGAGAATCCCGACATTCATCGTCAACGGAAAGCGGCTGGATCAACTCGAGAACGCGATGCTTGGGCAGCCGTTCGACGGCACCACCATCCTTGTGTAAAAACACTGTGATGTGTTTGCCTTTTTTTAGAGAAAGAAAGCTATTAATAGGGAATCCCACTATATTCCCACATCGGTGAGCCTATGAACTCCATCATCCGCTTAGACACACGAGGACGCCTTGTCATTCCCACCGAATTCCGAGAAACCCTTGACCTCAAAGAAGGGGACGAGGTACTGATGAGCCTGGACGCGAAAACAAACACCCTCGTCATCAGCCCCATCCATGAAAAGGCGGACAACCTCGTGAAAATCGAAATCGAGTTCGATGACAAACCAGGAAGCCTCGCGACACTCGCGGAGACACTCGCGAAAATCAACGTCGACCTCGTCATGACCGAGTCGAAAAGCTACCAGCGGGGAAAGAAGGCACGCTGGTACATCATCGCAGACATCGCGAAATGCCCCTATGGACAAAATGAAATCAAAAAAACGCTTCTGCACAATCACTCGGTGTCGTCCGTGAGCATCAACAAAACAGCACGTGAATGATTGTTCCAGAACGCCTATTTTTCAAAAATATTCTTGATCATCCAATCCGCGTCAAACGGAATCTGATCCTCGTAGTTCTGCCCGATGCCAACGAACAGCAATGGTTTGCCGATCGTATACGCAATCGAAAGGGAACTACCACCCTTCGCATCCGCATCAACCTTCGTAAGAATCACGCCGTCGATGCCTACGACCTCGTTGAACCGCTTCGCCTGCTCCACCGCATCGTTCCCTGAGAGCGCGTCACCGACAAAGATGATGAGGTCTGGCTTGGCGACCCGCTTGATCTTCGCCATCTCGTCCATGAGGTTCGCGTTCGTCTGCATCCGACCAGCTGTATCCAGAAGCACCACATCCTTATGCTTCGCCTTCGCGTGCTCGATCGCGTCGTACGCCACCGCAGCAGGGTCCGACCCAGGGCCGTGCTTAATGATCTTCACGCCGAGCCGCTCCGCGTGGATCGTCAGCTGTTCG
>DATKKD010000213.1:0-3399 GCA_035543435.1 Thermoplasmatota archaeon | reverse complement strand
TCCTTCGGGCCGGCGCTGCGCCAGGTGGCACCTCCATCCGTGCTCTTGAAAACCCCAAAGGGAAGCCCGATACGCACTCGAGTCCCGGCGTACAGTGTGGTCGGGGTGAGCGGATCGATTGCCAGGTTGTCGACATCTACTTCCTTCGGGCCGGCGCTGCGCCAGGTGGCACCTCCATCCGTGCTCTTGTGAGCCCTCCCCGCGCCAACGGCGTAGATCGTGGTCGGGGTAAGGGGATCGATGGCCAGGACAGAGACATACACGCCCATCAGGTCGATGCTGCTGGCACCCCAGGTGACACCTGCATCCTTGCTCTTGTAAAGTCCCCCGTCAGTCCCGGCATACAGTGTGGTTGGGGTGACGGGATCGATGGCCAAAGCGGTGATGTGCCTACCCCACGGTCCACAGCTAGTCCATTGGTTGACCGGCCCAGACGCACTGCCAGACAACCTAATAGTATAGGCGATGAAGCCTAGCGCCACGAGCAGATAGCAACAACCGCGGAGCCATTTCATTTCACACCTCCTTCTCCGTTGGTGCCGAGGTGTAGCTCTTGAGTTGAGTTAGCTTCGACCGGATCAATTGGAAAATTGGGACACGAGCAAGCGAGGGAAATCCACTATTAGAGACCGTTCAATAATTTTTAACATAAGAAAATCATATTGTTATGAAGGTGATCGCGGGGTAGTTATCCCCACTTTTACGGTAATATCGTGACTCAAAAAGGCCAATGACGTACAAGGTTATCCCCACATTCCGGGGAAAGTCATCCCCATAGTTTCGGGGGATAGGACGGTCGCTCTTTGACAAGCAGGCTGCCCATAAGGATCTGGAATCCCAAAATGTTTCTTTGATTTTTCTCTCCCGATCCGGCACCATTCATTATTGAACACCCCCCGGGATTTTTGTTGAACAGCTCGCGAGGTGCCGCGATGGGAGAAATCCAGATCCCCTTTCGGGTGATTTCCAGTGCTGGAGCCGATCTCGCTGACCCTGAGAACGATCTGGTCAACTACTTTCTCAGCATCGACACCTGGCCGATCGCTACAGTATTGGCGAAGGTCTTCGGCCCTCGGGGGCGAAAGGGCTATGGAGTTTCGCTGTTTCTCTCCCGCATCCTCAAGGTGAAACAGCTGTTCGTCTCGGACCGCATCCTGACTCAACGGCTCAAGGAAGTAGCGACCTACCGGAGGCTGTGTGGGTTTTCCGACGGCAAAGTGCCGGCCCACAACACCTACTCTACCTTGAGACAGGCTCTTGGCGTGAAGGGGTATGCTGAGATCCATGCCGGTTTCGTTCGCTGTGCCCACGCGCTCGATCTGCTCGATCCAGAGCTGCCGATGCTCCCAAAGAATCGGCGACCGGGCCTCATTGTGATCGCTGACTCGACCACGATCCAGGCGTATTGTTCCACCAGCGGCAAGAAGCAGCCCGATGGCACCTGGCTCTTTACGGATCGTTCCGTCGCCTTCGGTCGTTCTCATCACCGGGACAAGTTTCCCATCGGGCACAAAGCTCATTCCCTGATGACAGTCACCGGAGTACCGCTGGTAAGTGAGATCAGTCCACGCAATGCACCAGACCAGGACTACATCTTCCCCCTTTTGGACCAGTTTACGAAGCGCTTCCCCGAGATAAAGATCGCCTACATCGTGCTTGATAAGGGATATGACGCGGAGCCTATCCATTGGAAACTCTACGAGCACTATGGCATCATCCCGATCATCATACGCAAGAAGATCGCCTATCCTAAAAGCTTCGCCCCCGACGGGATTCCCCTTTGCACCTGGGGGCAGCGGATGAGTAGAGTGGTCGTCGACTACGGCAGAAAACGCACGAAGTATGCATGTAAGAAAGTTTGTCAAAGAGCTGAGCAGATGACCTTCCCTTGCCGCTATCTGGGTGAGTCCTTCCCCAATGGGCAGATTCGCTACACCAGATTCCAGGATGGTTACCGCAAGTATGGGCCGGCTATCCTGGGGTCAACCATCTACCAAAAGCTCAAGCCCTTGAGAACGGCAATCGAGAGAAACTACGGGCTGGTCAAGGAAAACCGCTATCGCATGGAGACCACCAATACCTATATGGGTCAGGAAAACGTGCTCATGCATGTCATCGAGCATGACATCTCCCTGACCCTGGATCTCATCTTCATGTTCAAGCGGTACGGCAAGGTCAGCCCTCTGCTAAACCTGAATTATTGAACAGTCTCTATTAGGTAGATTGGCAGAAGAATCAAATTCTGTCAAACCCTTCGGGGTTTAGATAGTGAAAGCGAGAACATGCCGAGGACAGTAACGGTAGGATTAATGGAACGGCACCCCTTACGTAAAATTCGTACAAGATGCAACCGTGAGTTTACTATCTGATGAGATATGTGAACTCCCACCGAACCGGTAGGAGCGTTTACATATCATCCATTCCGTGGCGCTCGACTTTTTCAGAATGGCACAAGATGCGGTGAGCGGTCAAGAATTCCGTGAGGCGGTGAGCCCCGGCGTGTGGCCGGGATAGATCTCACGAGGCAACTTTCTTCACTCCGCGTCAGATCGTTTCTTGGTTTTCCAAATCTTCGTGAGTGACTCAGATACGTATTTTTTGTCGATAACATCAAGGCGCCACACCTTCATAAATTCCGAGACTCGATCGGCATCATCAAAGGCGATAATTAAAGCCTCAGAAATCAAAAAAGGATTGATGTCACCAGTTGTTTTACCGCTAGGTGGTAGAGTCGGAAGAAGAATAATTATACAGCAACCACAAGTACCTATTTGTCTCATTTGTTTATAAACATATGCTGTACTCGTCATATGACAAGACTGATTCTCTGTCGTGAGATCGCAAGACACTACATTATTTTTTATACAGCAATAATAAACAATGTCTGGTTCAGCTCCTAATCGCTGGGTGACTTCACTTTTAGTAGTCACACCCTGTTGTATAAAAAATATTTCTTCCTGCGTGAATCTGGTCTTCTCTATCGGATAAGGGACATAGAATGGACAGCCGGCCTGGAGACTAACGAGCGTGAGTACCAACACAAAGCGTAGCCATTGATTATGCCAACGACCGCTTTTGTCATAGGTCTGTCCCATCAATGATTACCTGTGGTGCTGCAAAACCTTTGCCACAGCTAAAATCGAAATAAATTGCTGTACGCCAAGTATCTGAGGAACTCCCTCTTTTTCTTATTGATGAGAAAGCTAAACGCCGACCGGATCGGTATGGATGTTTAGATATGGTCACTGGTTCCCGGTTCGGTAAATCGAGGGTACCACAAAATCTGGTAGTGATCCTAGAATAGTTGATAACTGTTTATAAAATCATGTAATGTCAATTAGTTACAATAATACATGAAATGCAATTATCAATTCTCAAAATGTTTCTCATTTTCAACCA
>DATKKD010000212.1:0-2140 GCA_035543435.1 Thermoplasmatota archaeon | reverse complement strand
TCTCACTATGGACTCATCGTGATTCGGGATGCTGATGGTTCATGTACCGCGTTAAAACCGATCCTCAACGATGAAGATATGGTCGTCCTGATGGTTGACACGACGACGTGCTTTTCTGGCATAGAACCAAGCGTTCAAGTCACAGGAGAAATCTACCCCGAGTTCGGCATCAGCGGACGCATCGGGTTTACAACCCCGAGTTCCTTGATAGGCACCATCGTCGATTTACAACCCTAAAAAAACATATTAGTGACTAGTTTTGACTTGATCCTTTTTTCTTTGCGAAAAATATGACTCTTACATCCCAAGGAATCCTTGCAAACCTAAGCTTACGAAGGTCGCGGTAATTGCGACGATCCATGCGAATGGCACGAAAAAAAACAGGGTGACAAGACGGTGACTGCCTCGTAAGGTGCGAAGGGTATATCCTAGGATAAACGAGTGGATGACAAGTACCATAAAAATTAAGAAGAAATTGTTGGTGAACACCTGCGGTGGAACCGTGGTCAGGATCGTCCCAACATTGATGGTTGTGCCTTCAAACGGCTGTCCAGCTTTACTGGTGATGAGAATCGTGTTGAGATGACGTGCGACGACAAGGGAGATGTATATCGAAAATGCGATTCCAAAAGTGATGCCCGCAAACAACGCTGAGGTCGTCCGCACGATCGCCATTTTCTTCACCCGCAAGTCTCGAATTTTACGCATGTTTTCCGTAATCATCCGTGAGGCCGTCCTTGGGTTTGCTGCGGCGTTCGTAGACTGCCTGAACATTTCACTGGATCGTTGGATATAGTTGCTCCCTGTATCCACGCCGAACCATTCCCATGCGGCATCATCATCGATGCGTGTCCGTAACCGTCGGTACAAATCTCTGATGTGACTTGAGAGAATCCCGTAGTCCTTCTCGCTCAGATAGTACACGGAGTCGTTGATTTTCCCCCCTCGCATGGTGGAAATGGACCCGACAGCAGGGAGGAATCCCATGAAATTGCGTTCTTTTCGGATGATGTGATCTTCTTCCCGGTACGCTTTGATACCAGGAATAATGAGCGGAGTCAGGGAACCAGCAATAAGGATTTCATAAGGTACCGGCTGGAGGATGGAAAGATTTACCACATATTTGAGCGTCATGAGGACAACACCGAATACCACCGAGAGTAGTATCGAGAGCGTAAGCAGTCTTCTGAGTGTGTTCTCTGTTTTCCCTTTCTCCCCGGTGCAATGCCATATTTCGTCTGGAGGAATCATGGAGCGCAATAAATACAGTAAGAGGACCTCAGCGATGATAAGCATGAACGACGCAAGATAGATGAACGCGTTCATGTCTTGGGACCCCATGATCATCGGAAGGACGATCCCCATGCACATGACGAAAATGATGGCGATGAGGAGGCTTACGTAGATTTCACTTAAAATCAGGATGTTCTCGTTGCTCGCCTCGTACATCGTCTTGTATTCCTGCAGGACGGCGTCCTGTTCGTTTTCGATGAACTCCCGATGCTCTACCCCGCTGTCGAGACTCTGGGAGAACCTATCGAGGAAGTCCCGGAGGAGCTTGCTTGGGGTTCTCTCCGAGATGAAGCGGAAGCTTTTCGAGACAGGGACGCGCCACTGATTAGAGAGCACGCTGATCTTTCGCAGCTCCTCGCCGAGGCTCTTATACGCCTTGTTTCCCCCGAGCACGTTGATGATGTCCTTGAGCGACAGATCGGAGATGGCCAGCACCCGCAGATGCGTGATGAAAAAATGCATCTTCCCGTTGATGTCCGCCTCCTTGTTTTTCCAGGAGATGAAGGGATAGAATATTCCTAGAATGATAGGGATTATGCCGCCGAATACAAACGTGAGCGGGTTATAGGTGAGGGGCACGGGGCTGAGAAAACCCAGGATAAAGGGCAGCATCATGACCAAAGCACCCAATCCTATCAAAGGGAAGAGAATGGTTCGATAGAATTTTTTAGGGTCCTCCAGACTATGATACGCTACTTTGAGGTTTTTTAATGAATCTTTTTTTTCCTTATCCTTTTGTTTTTTCCTTGATTTTTTTTCCCTTTTTTTTCCGTTTTCCGCCATGAGTCCCTCAAATCGTTATCGGTAGTCCTTTCTCTCCTTCTCGGTAGAACCCCCAGATGCACTG
>DATKKD010000211.1:0-10694 GCA_035543435.1 Thermoplasmatota archaeon | reverse complement strand
GGGTTTTTCACAGAATTCGATCTGGATTTGATTTTTACCACGCCTTGTATAATTTCATACGAGAAACATATTTACAGCATCATAGGTACTCAAGAAAACCTTTCAACGTTTATTGAACAATTTAAAAAATATGGTAAAATATTGAACATGACCTTCAAAAAAGCAGCGTACCAGAAACATGATATTCTTTCAGTGTTAACCGAAAAACAAAGAGAAATTCTTGTTGCGGCCCAAAAGTATGGATATTATGATTACCCTAAAAAGATAAGCAGTGAGCTGTTATCTAAGAAGGTCAATATCAGTAGAGCCACCCTTGTGCAGCATTTAAGAAAAGCTGAGGGAAGAATACTTGCAGAAATAATGGCTGGATATTAATCGTAATGCCTAATTATCCGTTCTGTTTTTTCCTCATCAATTCTGTTTGTAATTGGTAATACTCTTTGTGCAACTGTGCAAATTCAGAATTTAGTCGTGAAATCTTAATATAATTCTTGTCTTTGATACTTGCGATTTCTAAGAGAATAAATATCTTCCTATCTTCGATCTCTCTAAGTCTGTGTTGAGTTTTCTGAATATTATTGATAAACATCTTTAATCAATCCTTTATTATTACTGAATTGCTCAAGGCTACCTACGATCAACATATAGAATAAGAATTACATAGAAATTGAGCCGTTCATTTATGGTAGTTTAAATAATGATTGAATTGTTTTTCAAAATTATGCGAGGGAAGGATTCGGACATTGATTAACCTTTTTTTCAGGTTTAAATCTCTTTTTTACCCACAAAAACATCATCATATAAAAAATAATGGTTTTTCTCCTGTTGGAACCATATAAGTGCAGGGGACGGGATGTGAACACTAATTTACTAGTGCACCAGTAATTTTCTCCTTGGTGACATTTTAATTTTTTTATTTACTAGTAAGGACAGGTTGTTTTACTCTGCTGATGCACGGGGGTGCTTTGATCTTCCTTCTTCTACTTTGGAGACATATACTACCATTGTAATCCACACAGCGACACACACAACAGCCATTGCGACTCCTACTGTTGCCATTTCATGAAGCATCACCGCGGTATCTGCTGGGCTTTTCATCGCAGTGAAAAACGGTGGATACAAGACGACTTCTCCATGTGCGATATGCTCCACGATTAATGCAACAACGCCTCCTCCGAGGAGAGTCAATAACCAGTTGATGTGATAGGTTGCTGGTACCTTCTTTCGTATTGCTCCTATTACTATTGCCAAGGACATTGGCACGGTAAAACACGCCATATTTTCTTTCACCTCGCAGCTATTTTTCCTTTCAATTTCGAATGTACCAGGGAGATTTCCCAGATGATAAATATCGGGATTAACATGGTGATTCCTAGGACGGTTCCATTGGTGATTAATCCATTTGTTTCCATTTCTATGAATGGTCCTCCTTGGTATCCTATGATGTGATCAACCAAGACCATGATTGCTAGACCCCATAGCATCAAACCCAAAAAACCTAACTGGTATTTCTTTGGAGTGAAGATCCATATCGCAGTGACCGCTATTGCTGCTATGAACGAGGTTATCAACCACATGTTCCAATCTCCCTAGTGGCACCTTTTATCTTTTCGTAACACGACAGCGATTACGTCCTTAAAAGTTTTACGGTAACAAAAAATATAAATTCGTGCTACGACTATCTATAGTTCGTGTTACCATGGATAATATTACACGCTTTGGCGTCTCGATAGAACCGGATCTTTTAGAGAAATTTGATCGGATGATGAAAAAGAAAGGGTATTCTAATCGCTCAGAGGCCTTACGCGATATCATCAGAGAACATCTTGTGATAGAACATATCAAAAATCCTTCCGCTGAAGTCATCGGTACCTTAACGATGATTTACGACCATCATGCTGGGCCTCTTGTAGATCGGCTGCTTGAGATTCAACATGACCATTATCAAGAAATATTGACTACAACACATATCCATATTGATCATACTACCTGTCTGGAGGTATTGGTGTTGAAAGGTAAAATGCAAAATGTCCAAAAACTTGCTGACACCATCAAGGCATTGAAAGGAATTAAACATGGGGAACTCGTAATCACACAGCGTTCAACGTAAATTTATATCATTGCTTTTGCAGCCATTGCAACAGTGGTAGTAGAGCGGTTTTAATTCGTTTCCCTCTTTCGTTAATGAATATTCAACCCGAGGCGGGGTTTCAGGGGATATTAACAATTCCTCTTTCCTTCTCTCTTTTTTTCTTTGTTGTGCCCGTATGTGCATGATATATCTGCTAACTAACTATGGTAATAAATAGCGTTGACGGGAAGATTTGAACTCGTATTTGTTAACACATATTCCAGGATGAAAATAAAATGGATAAAAGAAACGAACATACCTTTACTAGTAAATAGGAATTCAAATCAATTTTTTAGTCCCTTGGCGAGTTTCTCCTGTAAAAAGTTGAAAAAAGTGCAGGGGAAGGGATTTGAACCCCCGAACCTCTGCAGGAACAGATCTTGAGTCTGTCGCCGTAGACCAGGCTTGGCTACCCCTGCACAACGAAAACAGGAATAGTTCGTTCATAATAAATATTTAGGTACACGTCACGAATGACGAAATATCCCATCCTGCGGAATGTTTTAAAGGATGGAAGCGATTTCAGTTCCCTACTAGGTGATGGATGATGGGACAGGGAAAATACATCGGAGTGCTCTCAAGTGGTGGTGATGCTCCTGGGATGAACGCGGCAATCCGCGCGGTGGTTCGAACCGGGATCTACCATGGGAACACCATGTTCGGGATCAAACGCGGGTACCAAGGCATGATCGAGGGAGACATCGAACAGGTCGACCGATACTTCGTGAGCAACATCATCAAGGACGGAGGAACCGTGCTTCAGACCGCACGCAGCAGCGAGTTCCTCACCAAGGAGGGCCGGGAGAAGGCGTTCAAGAACCTGAAACGCTTCGGCATCGACAGCATCGTCGTCATCGGCGGTGACGGCTCGTTCCACGGGCTGCACCAGCTCATTCAGGAGTTCCCGATCCAGGGAATCGGGGTACCAGGGACCATCGATAACGACCTATACGGCACTGATTTCACCATCGGATTCGACACCGCGGTCAACACCGCGCTGGAGGCCATCGACAAGATCCGGGACACCGCCTCGTCGCACTCACGGCTGTTCATCATCGAGGTCATGGGACGCTCCTCCGGGTACATCGCGTTGTACACCGGGATCGGTGGTGGTGCAGAGGACATCCTCATCCCTGAATCACCCATGAACATTACGACACTGGTTGCTGAACTTGACGCGCAGCACAAAGCAGGGAAACAGAGCAGCATCATCGTGATCGCCGAAGGGGAAACCGCGGGTGGAGCGGCCGAGATCAAGGCAGCGATCGAAAAAGTCATCAACTGGGACATCAAGGTGAGCGTGCTCGGTCACGTGCAGCGGGGTGGGGACCCGTCCGCGTTCGACCGGGTGCTCGCAAGCAGGCTCGGGTACGAATCGGTGCTTGCGGTCATGAACAACGAGAATGACAAGATGGTCGGCATGGTCAACAAGACGCTGACGATCACGCCACTCGAGGAGACCTGGTCGAAGAAGAAGGACATGGACCTGACGTACTTGAAAATGAACGAAATCCTCGCCGCGCAACAGGTGAAACCCATCGAGGTCGTCGTGTAAGAATTCATCCTTTACCAAGAATCGTTCTGTTCGAAATCATTCGCTGTTTTAACCCTCTGACAACGATGTGACAATGGCCGTTTCGAGAGCCTGAAGTGTTTTCTTGTAGTTCTTGAGACACTCGAAGGAGATGTCGTATATCACATCCTTCAGGATCAGCGGTTCAGATGGCGCTAGTTGGAAGTCCACTCGCTTCTCCGGATGCACCAGCGCCTGTTCGATCGCTTGGAACATCAGGGTCCCTTTCCCTGCTTTTTTTAGGGCGGACACGATGCGGCGGATCTGGTTCCAAAGGAACGTCTGCGCATAAAAATCTAGTATCAGGAACTCCCGCTGTACCTCGACAACTATCGAATCGATAGTGCGTACCGGGTTTTTCAAGGGTTCGACCCGTGCGAAATTGCTGAAGTCATGCTCGCCGGTGAACAACGCGGCGGTAGAAAGAACTGTGTCGACATCAAGCCCCTCCTTCTGCAGATAGTACCGATAGACGCGCCTCATGGCATGACGCGGGTAAAAGTCTGGTGCGACCACTGCGGCCCCATAGAGGTAGATATCGGGGTGCCCGATCTTCGCGATAATCTTTTTCACATCCTCTTTGGAGCGTTCCGTATCAAAGGCGCACACGTTCCCTAAGGCAGAAACCCTGCGGTCGGTCCGGCTCGCGGTCCTGAAACACGAGGTTTTCGGGTCCCGCATGACCTTGGACGCACACAACATATCCAGCAGGGTCTGTTCCACGGTCCGCTGCCTTGGCTGGCGCGCGTACCCAGAGAACTGTGCTCCATTATAGGCGAACTTCACCGCAAACCGCATACCATTTCCCGGATTTCTTTCTCCCTATAAAAACCGTTCTCATGACGGGAAGAATAGTTCTTTAACAACCAAAACGATACCACGGAAGGTCGCATGAAAAGGAAACAGAGCATCGAGGAAATGCTGAAGACAGCGAACGCAGAACCAGGGGATGTTGTTCGGATTATCCGAGGCACGGACCGGTTCGAGGGCGTGCTCATGCCGCACCATGCGTTCAGCGGCGACGACATCGTCACCATCAAGCTGTCCACGGGATACAACATGGGTATCGCCGTGGATGAGTCCACGGAAATTCATCTTGTCCAGAAACACCAGGCGAGCGAGCGACAGGTGAAACGGATCCCGTTTAACCCGACAAAGCAGACGGTTTCGATCGTCGGCACCGGGGGGACCATCGCCTGCTACGTCGATTACCGGACCGGGGCGGTGCATCCCGCGACCTCCGCGGAGCAGCTCGCGTTCTCTGTCCCTGAGATCTTCGACCTCTGCAACGTGCGAGCGCAGGTACCGTTCCAGATGCTGAGCGAAAACATCGAGGTACACCACTGGCAGACGCTTGCGGAGATCATCGCAAAGGAGTTGAACAGCGGTGCCAGTGGCGTCGTCATTCCCCACGGCACCGACACCATGGGGTACACCGCTGCCGCCTTGTCGTTCATGCTTAAGGACCTCACCGGCCCTGTGGTCCTCGTGGGCGCGCAACGCTCCAGCGACCGGCCGTCCTCGGACGCGACACAGAATCTTCTCGCGGCCGTGACGATCGCAGCCACCTCCGACATCGGCGAGGTCGTCGTGGTGATGCATGGGGAGATCTCGGATTCGTTCTCCGCGATCCATCGCGGGACGAAGGTCAGGAAGCTGCACACCTCCCGTCGTGACGCGTTCCACACCGTCAATGAACAGCCGTTAGGCATGGTGGATCATGGGGTGGTCACGATGAAGGAGCCCTACCGGAAAAAAACAACGGGGACAGTCCGCGTGGACAACAGCATGGAGGGCGACGTCGCGATGGTGTTCTTCCACCCCGGGATGAAGCCTGAGGAAATCCCGCACAAGAAAGGCCTGGTTCTTTTAGGCACCGGGCTTGGACACGTCAGCATGAGTCTCATCCCGGTTTTACAACAGAGGATTCAAGAGGGGACGACCGTGGTCATGACCTCGCAATGCCTGTTCGGCCGGGTCAACATGCGCGTGTACTCGACGGGTCGTGACCTCATCAGGGCAGGCGTCATCTCAGGCGAGGACATGCTGCCCGAGACCGCATACGTGAAGCTCATGTGGGCGCTTGCACACGCTGGTACACAAAAAGAGACTGAAACGCTCATGGTCACGAACCTTGCTAGAGAAATCTCAGCGCGCACACGAACCGATGCGTACCTTTCACCTAATCTGTAGAGAGAGGAAACCATGGCGAGGACGAAGTTCATTTTGGACGACGGGACGGAAGTGCATATTGAATCGTTGAACGGGCGGGAAGACCCTCGAGAGTTCATCCGGTTCATCAACTCGTTTCTCCGTGACGGGTCGTACCTTTTAATCGACAAACCCGTGACCTTGAAGAAAGAAAAGGAGTGGTTACGAACTCAGCTGCAGACCCAACGAAAAGGCGAGCAGCTGTACCTGAAGGCGCTCGTGGACGGCCGTCTCGTCGGCGACTGCTTCGCGAAATCAGGGTTTGGTCGGAATCGTGGGAACGTGGACCTTGGGATCGCGGTCAAGCGGGAGTGGCGTGGGAGGGGCATCGGCCATCTCCTCCTTCGGACGCTCATCGAACGCTCCGAGCGAAAGTGGCATCCGCACAACATCTACCTGCATGTCATCGCAGCGAATACCAGAGCAAAGAAACTATATGAGTCGCTCGGGTTCCGGGTCGTCGCTACGCTTCCGCAGTGGTTCGAGTACAAGGGCACCTATCTTGATGAACTCGTCTTAATCCTAGATAAACAACGGTTTCGTGGGGTGGCAGATAACAATCCTAGTCTGATGGCGTCTCAGGGCAGAGGAACAGGGAGCCTTCCAGTTTCACGGTCTTGACGGTCGCTGTCGCAATGGAGGTGGTCGATGGTTTGGGGATCTCGACCATGGTGTACGTCGTTGCATCCATGAGCTGGATTTCTTGTTTCGACTGGCTGACCACGATCATCTCCTTGACAAGCTCCTTTCCTCCCAGGATCATGGACGGCTTGATGGCCTTGCCTTCGATAATTTTTTCTTTCCAGCTTCGGAGTTCGACTGCTCGTACCCTGGTGCTATGGACCGAGGAGATCACATAGAAGGTATCGTTCATACAGACGAAATCACCGGCGCGGTACGCTGGGACCCGTACGAGGTAGGTCATCCGGAACAGCTGCCTGCTGTCCTTCATCCCGGCGGTGGAGGCTGACTGTTTGAACTCGCCGCCGTATTGCTCCTGGATTTTCTTTGCAATGGCGAACGCCGTGTTCTTGTCGCTGAGGAAGAAGTCGAGGCCTTCACGCTTCACCTCATAGTCGGTGATGAAGAGCCCTCGTTTGCCGCTGCCCTGGTGCTGTCCGACGAGCTTCTCCACAGTCTCCTGGAGACTCTCCAGTTCTGCCTTTGAGAACGCGCGCGTGTCAGAGCGGATCTGCAGGATCGCTTCGTAGTACCCTCCCGCCTCCCTGGAGCACACGTCGCAGGTGGTTCGTCTCAGGCGCACGGTGAGCGGGTGTTCCTCCGTGACCGTCTGGCCGCCTACTGAGCCTGTGATGCGAACGACGCAGGCGTACATGCGGTCCTGTTCCTTGCAGTCGGTGTCTATCTGTGGTTCATGAAGCTCGGGGTCGACGTGGAACGCGTCTTTGACGTGGCGCCGCAGCGCCTCCTCGAAGGGCTCCATGAGCCAGGTGTTCTTGTATTTATAGGACTCGCAGCGGGGGCAGGCAGTGATGTCGATGATCGCTGGCCCTTTCGTGAACTGGGCCTGTTTCAGGTAACACTGGAGGCATACTCCGTTCTTGTAGATGGACGTTTCCTTGCCGCATTCCACGCAGAACATAGGTGATTCCTTGGTTTTCAAAATGGTTGTTCTGTGGGATATATGCCCTAGATTATAAGCATTACTGATTTTGTATTCAATATATTAAATAATAATCATGTATCATTTTAGAATTGTTCGAGAACTGTTGGCGGGTATCTATTGCATATAAAGGTTACTTTGTCAGAGTCGTGTTATGAAGAAACGCTTTTATTATGATCTATCATTTGATGTTCTATAGATGATCTGGGCTGAGTTTTGCCTGAAGCGCAGATCCTATGAAAATCATTTTTCCGGTTCCCCTCGGGCGTAGGACGATGCCGGTGTACCCGATGAGCCCCCAATAGAAACCCAAGAAGCCTTCCCTGATGGTCCCGTAGAAGGTACCGTTCACGGACTGGGCTCCTCGCAATCCCAGCGCGTTGACCCAGCCGCTGGAGGTGGTATAATGGGGGCCGACCTCCCATTCGTAGTAATAATCCCCAAAGGTCACGATTCCTCCGATTTCAGCGGGGATCACCCGGACGGGGATCCACATCGAGTCGAGGAAATCATCCAGCATTAGTAGAAAATTCACGACGCGCTCCAAGCCTAGGGAATCCAGGATCTCCGCGATGATTTCGACAATATCCATGGCAAGGAGAAAGACCACGAACAGGCTGCTTTTAATGGGACCGAAGATGTAGTTATTATTGGTTTCTCCTGCAACCAAACAGAACAGGTTATCGACCTTATTTTGGGAAGGCTGGGTTCTCTTGAGTCTGGGTTCCAAAAGCCGGGAGCCTGCGTGTTTCAGAGGGTTGTTTGTGACGAGGGTTTGCGCCTGTTTGATGCTCATCCCTTTTGGCAGCAGTCCGTACTTGTTCAGCTCGACGATTGCTTCCTTGAAGATCCGGACTGTCTCCGCCCCTGATGCCGTCTGGTTCAACCTGGCTCTGAAATCAACAAGATACTGCTCCAGGTCATGGTATTGTTGTTTGGTGAGTTTCACCGTGGTGTTCCCGAATCCCTGGATACCACATGCCTGAGAAGTCACCTCAACCAGGTCGTTGTCATCGGATGCTTTGACAACCGTAAAGTTGATACTGGGTGCTACAGCGGCACCGATGAACAGAAAGATGATGCCTATTGCAAGGAGTTTCTTCATTTTCATTATCTCATCCCTGGAATATTATAGGGTTTATGAGTCGGGAAAAAATCGAATTGATACCATGGGACATTAATGTTGATACCAGGACCCCAAGGGTCGAAAGGGTTGGGAATACCAAAGACCTTTATCCCCTTGACCATCATAATAGGTTTTGAAACATTGCTCCAATAATTTCCACGCCAAAAATTCGGTTCAGGGTCAGCTATAAGATATGCATAGAACGTAGCATGAACATTATTGTCAATAAAATTATTTTTCGTTATTACGTTGAATCGCGAATGCCACATATAAACGCCGATGTCATTGCCTGTAAAATTGTTGCTGGAAATTAAATTCCATGACACTGCCTGAAATTCTATGCCTTGACCGTTATGAGATATTTGATTATCCTTAATACCATTAGGAGAATGTACTTCAATAAAATAAATACTTATGTTATTATCTTTAATGATATTATTTTTTATCTCATTATTTGCTGTTTCAAAAGCAAAAAAAATACCATAGTGACCATTATTCATAAAAATATTATTATTAATGGTTGAATTATACATTTCTTTTTGGCAAAAAAACCCACTCTCCCTATTCCATTCCATGATATTATTATAAAAGCGGTTGCTTACACTATGATACACAAAAATACCCTCGAGATTTTCTTTGACGATATCATCGTAAATCATGTTGTTATTGGTTTCATATCCCCAGCTTCTTAGCTGAATCCCTCCATCAGCATAAGCTACATTCCCACTATGTTGCGCCATAAAACCATGGATACTAATACCGTTAACTTGCAAAGAAATCGGACTACCACTAAAATTTGCATCCACTATAGTTGTCTCTCTATTTTCCCCTGTTAAGTTGATTGATTTATTGACCCGAACATTTTCGAAATATACCCCCGAGAAGACAAAAACAGTATCCATATTATTTGAAGCATTGACACCATCTTGGATGGTACGATATGGATGTTCAAGTGTTCCATCCCATGGACCTTGGGTGTTGTTGCAATTTACATAGATAGTCTTACCAGTAAAAGTTGGTAATGATGATTTCTCAATATTCTGTCCAGTCGATGGAATGATGGCTGTTCCGATGAACAAGAGAATGATTCCAACCGCCAAACATTTCGTTTTCATTGATTTTTCTCTTTTTATAATCATGTTTTTTTATGTCCAGCAATGAAGAGTATTTACAATATATTTTATAGTATCAAAAAGGAATTGCAACCAATTAGGAATAGGTAAAAGGAAGATAATACCAATTACATACCATAACATCGCTACAACAAATGCTATTGGTTTTAACAGCAAACATATGATGGGAAAATTCCATTGTGATGTATTCTCATTTTCACAATCACACGATAAACTTGATAATTGTGTTATTTCATTCTTGAGTGAAACATCCTTTTCAACAAAAGCCTTGATTTCCTTTAGCACCCCTTGATTACTTACTTGATGCTGTTTTAGCATCGATTGTATCTTTGATTTGCTGATGGTTTTCGCTAGTATTAAACCAAAGTGATACGCAAAGTTCAGGAATCTTTTTGTTACAACAGGATAAGTAAAAATTGAGAATTTTAGATTAGAATCAAAGAACCTTTTACTTGTCAATTCAGAGCCAAGGATAACTCTCTGAATCTCCTTGTTGTTTGCAATATCAACGATGGTTTGGAACAACAGGTCTTTCTCATTAATCTCATTGGCAATGATTTTCTGGTTTGATGCCTGGACTGTCTGATACCCAACAACATTGGTCAAAGATGCAAGAACCAGTAGCACAACAGCACAGATGCTTCCTTCAATCAGAGGGTACTTGTTCATATCTTTTCTCCCCAGTACGATTTCTCTTGTTCAGTTCCCCTTAAAAATAATATATGCTTCTATATTATAAGAATTGTGCTCCGGGTTTTCTCCAAGAAAAAAATTGAAAAGAGAGGACCCTGGAGAAGAGACGATGAATTGTACTACTGTGGCATAATGACAAGGAAGAGAAAGATGAAACCCTTCGAGGTCGTTTCTACGGTGTTTGCTCTTGCTGTGACCGTGAA
>DATKKD010000210.1:0-2346 GCA_035543435.1 Thermoplasmatota archaeon | reverse complement strand
TTGGACCTCGCCTCGGAACGTGATCATCATCGTTCGAAACATATGCGCAGGACTTGTGAAAGTAGACCCTGCTGGAACGTCGACCTACGAGGCAAACAGGGACGTATTCATTAGGGAACTGTCTCAACTGGACAACGAGACCCGGAATGCTTTAAAGCCGTATTCCAACCGGACATTCTGCATCTATCACCCAGCGTGGCCATATTTCGCAAGTGATTACAATCTTACACAATTGCCCATCGAAGAAGTGGAAGAGCAGGCACCAAGTCCCCAGCGCATCCAGCACGTCATTGACGAAGCAAAAACGCTTCATCTAACTGTTGTTTATAGGTCGCCTGCCGACGATCCGTCCAGCTCAGAAACTGTCGCCGAGGGGATAGGCGGGCACGTCGTGATCATCAACCACATGGCAGAGGACTACATTGACAATATCCACAATGTGACCGCAGAACTGGTGGAAGGGTTCGAAGGATGAAGGACGAACCGGCCATCGAGATACGGAACCTGTGGATCAATTACGATGCCACGATTGCCTTAAAGGGTGTTGAGCTTACCGTGCGAAAGGGGGATATTTTTGGTATCATTGGCCCAAATGGCGGGGGAAAATCAACTCTCTTAAAGGCGATCTTAGGCCTTGTTCCGCCCACAAAGGGAACGATACATATCCTCGGCGAGCTACCGGAGCGAGGCAGACGGCATATCGGATATGTTCCGCAGTTCGCCTTGTTCGATCGTGAATTCCCGATAAGCGTTCTTGATGTAGTCGTCATGGGATGCCTTTCCAGAAAATCTCGTGTATCCTGGTATAACAAGGAAAACCGGGCAGCCGCGCAGGATGCCCTCAAGTTCGTTGGGATGCTTCAGTTTGCCGACCAGCATATCTCCTCATTGTCAGGAGGTCAGAAACAAAGGGTGTTCATTGCCAGGGCTTTGGCTTCCAAACCGGAGATACTTCTCCTGGATGAACCCACTGCCAGTGTGGACCAGAACATAAAGGAAAGCATCTATGACCTTCTCTCGCGTATTCAGAAGAGCATGACCGTGGTCCTCGTTACCCATGATATCGGCGTGGTGTCTTCTCTGGTTAACCGGGTGGCGTGCTTGAATCAGACGTTGTTTACCCACTATGATAATAAATTGACTGCACAGATGCTTGAAGATGCCTATCGCTGCCCTGTGGACCTCATCGCCCACGGCGTTCCCCATCGCGTGTTCGAACCACACGACCATAAAAGCCATGACCAGGGAGGTAGTTGAATGGATATTATTCATTATGTTTTCTTTCAGCGGGCATTGATTGCCGGGGTCTTAGCAGCATTGGCCTGCGGGATGATCGGGGTTTACGTCGTGGTGAGACGTTCTGTGTTCCTGGCAGATGGTATATCTCATGCGGCGTTCGGTGGGATAGGCATTGCTGTTTATCTGGGTTGGTCGCAGCCACTTTTTGGAGCCCTCTTAGCGTCCCTTGTTATGGCCGCAGGCGTAGGCATTGCAGGCATTCGAACAAGGCTCAGGGAAGATTCTGTCATCGGTATTCTCTGGGTTCTGGGTATGGCTCTTGGGTTCGTTTTCCTTTATCGAGCACCTCCAGAACATCTCCTTGGGATCTCAGTCAATTCCCTTTTCTTTGGAAATATCCTCTACATCCGAGAATCGGACCTCTATCTAATGGCAATCCTATGCGCCGTTATCATCATCGTTGTAACCCTCTTATACAAGGAATTATTGGCGTTGAGCTTTGATGAAGAATTCGCTCGCATATCCGGGGTTCGTACGGGAATGCTGTCCATCATTCTACTCGGTCTCATTGCCCTCACCGTTGTGCTTCTGATCAACGTCGTAGGGGTCATCCTAGTGGTTGCCCTCCTGGCTATTCCTGCAGCCATGGCAGGATTGTTCACCTATGATATGCGCAGGATGATGATGCTCGCTGTTTTATTAGGCATTGTTTTCTGCATTGGTGGCCTATTCATATCTGACGCTTACGATTTACCTTCGGGTGCGACTATTGTTCTTTTAGCTGGTACCGGTTTTTGCTTATCTTTCGTTGGGAAAAAAATATGGACACATACAGTGATTTATCGTGCCAAGGCAACTGATTCGAGTGGAAAGATGGATTCTTCATGAAAATTATGTTGAGATATATCTGTGATTATACCTGTAAATGTTCAATTCAGAAATAAATCCTATGTTCATAAATATTTATTATACGAATGAAAAAGAGTAGGGTATGCAAAAGCTCAGTTTCAGCTGTTTTTTGTTGGGGCTTTGTATCTTTTGTAAGAAGCCCTCCAGTTGCTTCATGTTAACACATAGCACTGTTATTTGCTATTAAAATTTCTCGGA
>DATKKD010000209.1:0-20254 GCA_035543435.1 Thermoplasmatota archaeon | reverse complement strand
CCCTCGATCGAGCGGCGATATCGCGATAATCGCGACGACGCTTGCACAGATGAGCATGCTTACGACAAGAAGTCCTTTGACTTGCGTTTTCTTATCCATAGCGATCACAACTCACTTCCCATGATTCCTGTTATTCTTGTCGATGCTTATATACTGTCTGAAAACGTTTGGAAAAAACCGAATAGCGGATCAGATACCGACCATGATTTGTTGGATAAAAGGGGAATCGACATAAAGATGGTGATAACAAGTTCATCTCGGAAACATTCTTTTTAAGTACATTCGACATCAACTAACTCGACAAGAAAGAAGAGAGACTGATAAAACCAGACCAATAGATTCATGATTGGCATTAGTTTCGCTTATCTCCCTATCAAGTATTAATAAGTCTACGGCATCCTAATAGTCGATGGGAAAACGGTCAACATCGAATCGCAGTGATGTGCTCAGCGCCTCAGAGATCGGTCAATACGTCTATTGTTCGTACGCATGGATGCTTCACCGGATGGGTTACACACCGGAGTCTCCAGCCCTTACACCGGGGACCCAAGCACATGTGGCCTTAGGGGAACGGCTGGATGCCTTCGAGGGGAAGAGGCAAGCGTCTCGTCGTTTCGCAATCATCGGATTTGTTCTGCTTATTCTATCGCTGGTATTACTCTTCTTCGAGGTGATGCTCTAATGGTTGTACTTCTTTTTATCGTCCTCATGCTCCTCATGCTTGGTGCTGCAGTGTGCTTCATCCTTTCGTTCCGACAACTGACGATGGTGCGAAAAGAAAAACGAAACCAGGGAATCCCTGAGGGACGGATCGTGTACTCCGATTTGAATGCCCCCGCAGAGCCGCTTTTCTCTCACAAATCTCGTCTCGTGGGAAAACCGGATTACATCGTGCGACAAAAAGAGCGGCTGCTCCCAGTGGAGGTGAAATCAGGTGGTCAGTCACACCCGCAGCACAGCCACGTGTTGCAGCTCGCTGCCTATTGTCAGATTCTTGAGGATGTCTCTGGTGAGTTCATCGCTGTGGGCATCCTTGTCTATAACACAGTACCATACACGATCTCGTTCGATCCGCAGCTGCGGTTTGAACTGAATCTAGTGATGACCCAGATGCGGGATTTCTTATATCATGGCGCGTTAGAACGGAATCATCAGGAGCCGGGACGGTGCGCCCACTGCTCCCTCCGATGGTATTGTGATGACCAGGTATCATAAAGGTGTATTATCCATAAAAATAATATAGTGATTTTGTCATGACCAACCCGGTAGAGAATGTTTTGGGATATACTATGAACAAAGGTCAAGGCATCGGGTTCGGGAAGGCGATTTTGTTTAATGAACATTTTGTGGTGTACGGGATTCCTTCGATTGTCTCTGCGATCGGCACGTACACAGTTGCGCGGGTAGAGCCCTCGGACAAATCAGGGTTCATCCTCTCAGATAAACGCCCAGCGACACCAAAATACAAGGAGGACAAGCTCGGGCAGCAGAAGGAATCCTTAGACCTCATGATCAAAAAGATGGGCGTCGATCTATCCAAGAAAGGAGTCAAAATCACCCTTGAGGGGAACCTCTATGCCGCAAGCGGTATCGGTGCCTCAGCCGCGTCCTGTGTTGCGGTCGCACGCGCCCTCGCTGAATATTTCAATATGACGTTCACGGATGAGCAGATCAATGACATCGCGTACGAGGGGGAGAAGGGATACCATGGCAACCCGTCGGGCGTGGACAATACAGCATCAACCTATGGCGGGCTCATCTGGTTCCAACGGGCAGAAAAAAACATCATCGAACGGATTCCGACCGCAGCCCCTGTAGAAATCGTGATTGGTAACACTGGCAAAGTCGCGAACACGAAGGCCGCAGTGGACGGCGTGAAGGAGCGCCGGGAGAAGAATTTGAAGAAGTACCAGGAGATCTTTGGTCGCGCAGAGAACATCGCGTACCTTGCGAAGCGCGCGATCCAGGACGGGTCATTCACCGACGTCGGCAAACTCATGAACGAGAATCATAAGTTGCTGCAGCAGATCGAGGTGTCGTCACGGGAGCTCGATTTCCTCGTGAACATCGCTCGCGAGGCAGGAGCACTTGGTGCGAAACTCACTGGCGGCGGACTAGGCGGCAACATCATCGCGCTCACCCCAGGAAAGGAGCTCCAGGACAAGGTGGCGACCGCGATCGAGAAAGAAGGATTCCAGACCGTGCAGACCGTCATCGGTGCGACGCGGGAGGAGGTCGAGCAGGTATGATGCTGCGGCCATTTCTTCACGAGTTGGAGAAGCAGGGGACGCTTGTCAGGGTAAAAAAGGAGGTCTCAGTGAAACATGAAATCGCGAACGTCATGTACACGCTCAATGAGCGACCAGCGATCTTCGAACACGTGAAAGGGTACGAGTTCCCGGTGTTCGGTGGAATCACCTCCGACCGAGACATCATCGCGCAGGGTCTGGGGACCTCGAAGGAGAAACTGCTATTCAAGTTGGTAGACGCGTTGCGACATCCGACGGTCCCTGAGGTTGTCGACGAAGGACCATGCCAAGAAGTCGTCATTAAAAACCCTGATATATCCAAGTTACCGCTGTTGTACCATGTTCCTGGCGATGGCGGGAGGTACGCGACCGCGACGGTCGCGACCATTAAGGACCCGCAGACAGGGCGAAACGTCGCCTATCACCGTCTGATGGAGATGGGCAAGGACAGGTTCACGGCACGACTCATTAAAGGGCGCCAGACGAGGACCACCTATGATAAGGTGACCGGTGACCTTGAGATGGCGGTGTGCATTGGTAACTCGATTAGTGTCATGGTTGCGGCATCGCTGGGACCACCGTCCGGGGTTGACGAGTTTTCGATTGCTAACACCCTTGAGCCGATGAAGATGGTGCGTTGCAAGACCAAGGATCTTGAGGTCCCTGCGGAGTCCGAGTTTGTGATTGAAGGGCGGTTGACGAAGAACGTTGACCGTGAGGGACCATTCGTGGACCTCACGGAGACCCGTGATTTCGAACGGAAAGAACCCGTGTTTGTGGTTGATTGCATCACGCACCGCAAGGACGCAATGTACCAGGTCCTCATCCCTGGTCGCATGGAGCATAAGATTCTCATGGGGATGCCGAAGGAACCGACGATCTACGATGAAGTAAGCAAGGTCGCACAGTGCAAGAACGTACTCGTCACCATGGGTGGCGGCTCGTGGCTGCATGGCATCGTGCAGATCCAGAAGAAGAACCCGGATGATGGGAAGAAGGCGATTGACGCTGCGTTCAACGGCCATAAGAGCATGAAGCACGTGGTGATCGTGGATGAAGACGTCGACATTTACAATCCCAACGCGGTGGAATGGGCGATCGCGACCCGGTTCCAGGCGGGTAAGGACCTCGTGGTGAAGCTTGATCAGTTCGGCAGTTCCCTTGATCCCTCATCACGGCAGGAGCCGGGCAAGAAGGCGCTCACCGACAAGGTCGGGGTTGATGCGACGATCCCGTTTGATGTCGACAAGAGCAAGTACGAGATTGTGAAGTACACGAAAGTGAAGCTTGATGATTACCTCGGGAAGAGGAAAATATAAGGTGTGGTTGTCGTCCCATTGGATCGGCGACGACCTCGTGTTCTTTCTTGGTGGCGGGGAGCGTGCCCATGTTGGTGCCGTGGTGATTGCGGAACCAGGGAAAAAAATAATGACAATAAAACTTAGCGGGCATTACGACCATGTCGTGTTGAAACCGATTGCAGAAGCAGCGTGTCAAAAGTACAAGACCAAGGTAATCGCAATCGGAGGAGTGCACGTTGATTATGCATCGAAGGAAGAAATCCGGATTCTCGTAGACAATTGCGCGCAACTGTTACCGAAAATCTAAGGATTAATGCCCGAATAATCGTTTGGTGATCACAGTAGCATAGCTACCTTTTGGCAGGGAAAACGAGATCTGTAACGCGTATCGCTCTGTGTTTTGTTTGCTGTTGAGTTCGTCTCTCCTAGGCTCTGAGATCAGAAATTCATCTGGGATAAGCACCACTTGTCGTGCGCGTGTCTTGAAGAAATTCCCTGTTTCAGCCTCGATTTTGAAATCCGCAAGCGTCAGTCCCTCTTTCGCAAGGATCCGGTCAACGATTCTTCGCTCTTGCTCTGAGAACACCGCGGTCTCACTGATTGTTGGGACCTCCTTTGGGAGCGCGTTTAGTTCTTGCTGTGAAAGGCTGGTATAGAATATCAATGATCCGATAGCGTACTCGACTGGGTACAATTTTTTCTTCTCAATAGTACGTTTCAAGATCTCTTTCACGCATTCATTCCATACGTAACTTTGGTAAGCGTTCACGTACATCTCCCGCAGATGTGCAGGAATTTTACGGTACGCGGCACGCCAGTCGTTCGTTCGTAAAAATTCTTTGATGACTGCAGAGAATGGCTTTGTGAAGACCCGCACCTTCGAAAGATCATGCCACTGTGCAAGGATTCTCCGTTTCTCATCCTTACTTTTTTTTGGCTCTGATTTCTGGTACGTGGTCAGGTATTGTTTGACAGCGTGTTCGTACTTTTTTAACACTACGTCTTTCCCAATGAACGTCGTATTGGTAACGCTGCCGAATCGCTGTGAATCAAAATAGTTCGGGACACCGGAGATCGGGATGGTACTTCCTCTCTGGGCGATATCCGAAAGCTCTTTTTCCTGGATATCTCGTACAAGAATGGTGAACCGATTCCCCAGTAGATCGCCAATTTTTATCTTCTTGTGAGTGTACCCCGCCTTGGTCAGAACAAGAGAGTCCATCTTGAGGTCCTGGATGTTATAGTGTGTCGGAATCGAAACGAACTGGCGGGCGAGTGCATGTCTGTCTTTGAGCCCCGCATACCCGATTTCAAACAACGAGAGATGGAACCGTTGGGCGATTCGACGGATCGCATCGAAAGTGTCAATCTCCTGCTTCTCCAACAGAAACACTGTATGCTCATCCTTCTCTGGTAAGACAGGAACGTTCGAGAGCTCCTCGACGATGAAATCACCAGGCTGCTGCTTCAACTTCATAGTGGAAAACAAAAACACTAAAATAATCAGAGCATATAACCCTGTCCATTGGGGTTGAATGGTTATGTATCTGTCAAAAGAGGAAGAAAAAATTCTAAAGGGCGAACAAGGTGAAGTCGCAGAACGCAATCTTCGTCTGCTCGTCCAACTCGGTGACATCTACGGAGCTGACAAGATGATCCCGGTCGGTTCAGTCCAAGTAGCGGGTGTCTCCTATAAATCCATCGCTGAGCCAGGGACTGAGTATCTGGAGGATCTTGCAAAGAAAGGGGCTCGGGTAAAGGTCCTGACGTTCCTGAATCCAGCTGGGATGGATTTAGAAAACTGGGAAACGCTCAAATTCCCAAAGGAGTTCGCTCAAAATCAGTTACGTATTATGGATGCGTTTAAACGCATGGGGATTGTGATCACTGCGACCTGCACTCCTTACCTCGCAGGGAACCTCCCGCGGTTCCGCGAACACATCGCCTGGTCAGAATCCAGTGCCATCTCGTTTTCGAACTCAGTCATCGGCGCTCGGACGAATAGGGAAGGAGGACCTTCTGCGCTTGCGGCTGCACTCCTGGGGAGAACGCCGAACTACGGGTTCCATCTTTGGGAGAACCGACAGCCGAACGTCAAAATCAAAGTCGAGGTTGACCTTGCCTTCGATGCTGATTTTGGTGCGCTCGGCTATCACGTCGGCAAACAAGTAAAAAATAAGATCCCTTATTTCACTGGCATCAAGGACGCGGACACTGACCAACTCAAAGCGCTCGGCGCTGCGATGGCGGCATCAGGGGCGGTCGCCCTCTATCATGTCGAAGGCCTCACCCCGGAGGCCGACCTGGTGAAGAAAGACAATTTGGAGACCCTCACGGTCACAAAAAGGGACCTCGATGAGGCATATGCGAAATTGAACACCGGAAAAGAACCAGACATCGTCATCCTCGGCTGCCCGCATGCATCCCTCAGAGAGATCTCCATGGTCGCGGAAAAACTCAAAGGGAAGAAACTACGCAAACCCGTCTGGGTGTGCACCTCAAGAATGATGAAAGAAGCAGCGGACCGTATGGGGTTCACCGACACGATTGTCAAGGCAGGAGGCCAAATCGTCGCTGACACCTGCATGGTCGTCTCACCTATCGAGGATATGGGATACAAGACCACCGGGGTGAACAGTGGCAAAGCAGGGAATTACCTCCCAGGGTTCTGTAAACAAAATGTGTGTTTCGCGAACCTTGACAAGCTTCTGGAGGCGGCACAATGATGAAAGGACGGACCATCTGCCCAGGAAAAGTCAAAGGGACAGCGCTCGTCTCCAAAGAACCTATAGGATTCTATGGCGGCATCAACATTAAGACCGGCATCGTCATCGAGAAAGGGCATCCACTCGAGGGGAAAAGCGTGAAGGACAAGATCCTGGTGTTTCCCTGCGGCAAAGGCTCGACCGTTGGTTCCTACGTGATTTATGGGCTGCAGAAGAACGGAGTCGCACCGAAAGGGATCATTAACAAAGAGACTGAGACGATCGTCGCGACCGGCGTCATCCTCGCAGGCATCCCGTGCGTCGATAAGATCGACATCGACCAGATCAAAGACGGGGACACTGTGGTGCTCAACGCGGATCATGGGACCGTTGAACTCGGATAATCTGTTATAGCAGCGCTCGCATACTCCACGAGATACCGACCCCCTGGATTGTCATCTCGTGCGTGCCGTCCTCATCATCCCACGAGAGCATTCCTGTAAGCGTACAGTAACCGATCTTCATCCCGAGGTAGGTGGGAAACCTCCATATTTTGTTGATGGAATGAGTGACCTGTATATCGTCCCTCAGACTGAGGTCTGACCCGTAAAGCATGGACTGGCTCACAAGGTACGATAGGTTGTTACTCGGGTACGCCTCCATTAAGAAAGCGTTCGGCATCTTCACGAAAGGGAACACCTTTTCGTCCTGGCGGGTGACCGTGAGGGTCACGTCTTTGAGTTCCGTGATGGTGTTTCCTTTATCTGATGCAAGGAGGAAGGAGCAGAAGGGGTCTTGGCGCGAAAGAGCTTGAAGCGACGGCTCGTAGGTGGTAGAGTAGATGGTCCAGCCGTTATCAAGGGTAAATACGAATCGGTCCCAGCTTTTCAGCGACGCGCGAAGGACGAGGTGTGGTGTCCATGCATGTTCATGGGTCCCGGTCCCTTTCACCTGAAACGCGGTATTGTCAATCATGACTGACCCTATGATCTCACAATCAAGAACGACGTAACTATCAAGCTCGCCGCCGGTGTCGTTAAACGCCCGGGGACCATAGGTCCATACCGGGAGGGATACCGCGTGGTATTGGAGATCAATGATAATCTGATGCGAGGAGTCGATATCCTGGCTATCCGCATGCAGATGCCAGTCGGGGTACACGCCTTCTACCCAAGAGCTTTCGAATTGGAGCTTCACCCCCGGAGTTTCTGCAAGGAGTGTCCCTTCTCTGAGGATGCCGAGGTAATGTTCTTTGTTAATCAAACCGCCGTACGCCTCACTGCCGTTCCCAAGAAGGCTTACGACAAAAAGGTCTGGTTTGTTGGTGCCAAAGAGGTCTCCGCGCGCCATGTGAGCGAAACTCACGGCGATACCCCAATTCTGAAGCATGCTTGTGGTATCGTTGAACACCGCTGTGAAATACCACCATTCCCGGGAGACGCGGAGGTCATCGAAATGGACGCCCTCATCGGCGGCTGAGACATCGCGTCGTGAGGAGGGAATCAGGGAAGCAGGTGGCGTGGGGAGGACTATGGGCACCATCGCTTGGTTGTCAGGGGTTGTCGAGGACGAAGGAGGACTCGGTTGCAGGAGGGGGGTGAGGTAGCCGGCTTTCCAAACCACCATCGCTGAAACAACGAGGAGGACGACAACGACGATGACATCAATTTTTCGAAGCCTCATACTCCACCACACGACATGCTTGAAATAATGTTCCTTCAGGAGTGTATTAATAGTTTTTTGTACAAACAGTATCCATTTCTTCTAGGACCATATTTTTATAACTCGGTGAACAATTACGAGCAAATCACCTTTGGAGGCATTCGATGATAGATGAGTGTACGATTGAGGAGTATTTCCCTGAACTCGGTTGGATCCAGCAGAAAGACCTAAGAAACAAAGTGGTGAAGGTATGGAAGACGGCGGCTGACCGCGGGCACTGGCAGCGGCTTCAGGATATTCCGTTCACACTCCTGTTTGAGAACTCAGGGTTGCTCGCGGATCATACACGGCGAATCACGAAGCTTGCCTGGAACGTCGCCAACGCTCGGGAGGAAACGCTCAGCAGGGACTTTCTCATCGCGGGGGCGCTGCTCCATGATGTTGGGAAACTCTTAGAGTACGAGATGAAGGACAGGAAGGTCGTGAAAAGCTCGTTTGGGGAAAAGACACGGCATCCCGCGGCTGGTGCACAGCTGGCTGAGGCATGTAAGCTGCCGAAGGAGGTCGTCCACATCATCGCTGCGCACTCCCATGAGGGCGATTCCATGAACCGCACGCCAGAAGCAATCATCGTGCATCATTGTGATTTCATTGATTTTGAGATCAAGAAGCGGAAGTGAAACCCATGAAGGTGAACAACGCAGTAGGAAGAACTGTGGAAACATCGCTTAAGGGAACAACCTATAAACCCTTTACAGGGGCGAGAAAATACGGGTTCCAGTCGAAGCTTACTACCCTTGAAAAAGCACTGAAGGCCTGCGGGCTCAAGAACGGGATGACACTCTCGTTTCACCATCAGCTGCGCAACGGGGATTACGTGGTGAACCAGACGCTTGCCGCAGTGAAAGAGCTCGGTGTCAAGGATATCCGCCTCGCCCAGACCGCGTTATTCACGGTCCATCAGCCAGTGATTGACTACATAAAAGACGGTGTAGTGTCCCGTATTGAAGGGAGCCTCAATGACAACGTCGGAGATTATATCTCGAAGCACCCGCTGAAAAGCCCAGTGATTCTCCGCTCACACGGTGGCCGCTGGGCTGCGGTGAAAACCGGGGAGCTTGCTGTCGATATCGCAGTGATTGCTGCATCCGCTGCAGACGAACGAGGGAACAGCACTGGCCTTGTCGGAAAAAGTGCGTTCGGCCCAATCTCCTACTCCCAGGTTGACGCCATGAACGCTGATCATGTTATCATAGTTACTGATACTGTCATAGACTATCCCTGCAAACCGCAGGAAATCACGGAGCGCTACGTTGATTATGTCGCGCAGGTTGACCAGATTGGTGACCCAAAGCAGATTGTCTCCGGGTCCCTGAAGATCACGGATGATACGGAGAAACTCAACATCGCACGGCAGTGCGTCGATCTCATGGATGCCGCTGGGCTCATCAAAGACGGCATGGTGTTCCAGTCTGGGTCAGGTGGTATTTCCCTTGCCGCGGTCAAGTACCTCGGGGAGCGGTTAGAGGAAAAAAACGTCGTCGCCGCATGCGCAACTGGTGGCCTTACGAAATTCATCATTGATATCTACAAGGCTGGTCGTGTCAGGAACATGTATTATTCTCAGGTGTTTGACACCGAATCCATCGAGTTCATCCAGCATGACCCGAGCCTGCCTGCTGACATCGGTCACTATGCAGACCCGACCTCAAAGGGGCGAACCGCGGACAGTCTCGACGCGGTGGTGCTCGGGGCGACAGAGGTTGACGTCCAGTTCAACGTGAACGTCAACACCCACAGCGACGGGCGATTGCTTCACGGGATCGGAGGACATCAGGATACTGCAGCAGGGGCGGATCTCACGATTATCAGCACCCCTATCTTCAGAAAGACGAACCCGATCGTCCGAGAGGATGTCACGACTATCACCACGCCTGGATCCGTGATTGATGCGATTGTGACGAACCATGGCATTGCCATCAACCCGCTTAGAAAAGACCTGTTGAAGAAGATCAAAGGGACGATGAGTACGGTTTCAATCAAGGAGCTGAAGGACATCGCGTACGATGCGACCGGTACGCCTCAAAAGCCGCATCTTGGTGACGACATTATCGGAATCATCAAATGGTTTGACGGAACGGTCCTGGACATGGTGCGGGTGGTGAAGGAGGAGGCCTCATGAAGTGGAAGACCTCGATTTCAAAGATCGAGCCGAATCATATCGTGACGAAAGGGTATCGGCAGGAGGACCTCATCGGGAATGTGCCGTTTGCGCATGTCGTGTACCTTTTGTTACGAGGTAGTTTGCCGTCTCAGCAGGATGGGAGGATGATGGACGCAATCCTTACGGCGTGTATCGACCATGGGGTGACGCCACCGTCTGCGATTGCCTCTCGTACTGTGGCGTCCGGTGGGGTGCCGTTGCCTACCGCGGTGGCGGCTGGGATTCTCTCCATCGGTGATGCGCACGGGGGCGCCATCGAAAAAGGAGCGAAAATCCTTCAGGAAGGTGTCATTCGGATGAGGAAGGAGAAAAAGCCAGTTGATGAAATTGCGGTGTCCCTGGTGAAAGAAGCCAATGACCAAAAAAAACGGATCCCGGGGTTCGGCCATAGAATTCACACCGCTGACCCTCGTACGAAGCGCTTATTCGCTCTGGCCGACGAGCTTGGCATTGCAGGGGACCATGTGTCACTTTCGAAGGCAATCGAGACTGCCTTAGAGAAGTCGCAGGGGAAAAAACTGCCGATCAATGTTGATGGTGCAATCGCCGCTATCATCTCTGACATGGGGTTCGACTGGCGACTGGGAAAAGCGTTCTTTTTACTCGGACGGGTCGCAGGTCTTACCGCGCATGTCTATGAGGAGCAGACACAGGAAAAGCCGATGCGTGAGATGTTCTCGATCGACTACGACTATGTGGGCCCTGAGGAAAAGGACCTACCGTAACAGATTTTCTCATCATAAAGTACAAATATTAATACAGGGGTTTATTATCTAGTGCTACCGCCATGAACATCCTGCTTGTGTTCCCACGTATTGAGCATGGGACCTCAACATACTTCGACAAAGGATCTTGGAGCTCCATCCTGTTTGGGTATCCCATTATCACGTTACCGCATCTTGCTGCCCTCACGCCAGCGAAACACACCGTGAAAATCATCAACGAAAACTATGAAGACCTGGATTTTAACGAGCCTGCGGATCTTGTGGGCATTACGAGTTACACGATGACCGCTCCGCATGTGTACGAGCTTGCTGACGAGTTCCGCAGACGAGGTAAGAAAGTGGTGCTGGGGGGGTACCACCCGACCGCGATGCCTCAAGAGGCAAAGCAGCATGCGGACAGCCTTGTCCTTGGCGAGGCCGAGGTGACATGGCCGCAGCTATTACAGGATTACGAGAAAGGGGTTCTTCGACCTTCCTACGGCCCAAGCCCCGATTTTGATATCACCATGATTCCACCCATAAGGCGTGATCTGATACGACAGAACCCGATCACCGGTGCCGTCCAATCGACACGGGGCTGCCCGAACTCGTGCGAGTTCTGTGCCATCGCAAGTTTCTGCCAGCATGGGGTGAAACAACGCCCAATCAGCAACGTCGTGGAGGAGATCAAGCTGATTCCTAACCGGATCTTCGTGATTCATGATCCCAGCCTTACCGTGAACCCGCCATACACCCGGGAACTCTTCCAGCAGCTCATCAAAGAGAAGGTCCACAAAGGATGGGTCGCGAACGGGAACGCGAACGTCCTTGGGAAGGTTGACGAGGAGTTCCTGCATCTTGCCCACAAGTCAGGATGTGTCGAGTGGTTCGTCGGGTTTGAGTCCATCAGTCAGGAGGCATTGAACGGTATCAAGAAAACCGTGAACAAGGTCGAGGATTTCAAGAAGATGATCAAACGGGTGCATAAGCACGGGATGGCGGTCCAGGGAGGGATCATCTTCGGGTTTGACCAGGATACCCCCGACATCTTCGATTCCACGCTTGAGAAGATGTATGAGTGGGAGCTCGATGCGGTGGAGGTCAACATCCTAACCCCGTACCCAGGGACGCCGCTATTCGACCGGCTTGAAAAAGAAGGAAGGTTGCTCACCAGAGACTGGTCACGGTACACCCAGGTTGACGTGGTGTTCAAACCGAAACAAATGACCGAAAAGGAATTGTTGGAGGGCTCCCGTAAGGTCGCAAAACAATTCTACCGGATACCTGACATTACTGTTCGGATGATAAGGACCTTTTTAACGGTACGGAGAGCGGCAGCGATCCTGCCTGCTGGAACAAACCTTGCTTTCCGGCGGTACTACCAACGTGATTTCAAGTTCTAAAAAAATTCATGATTTTTTTACCAACATAAGAGATTCGAAGGAGCCCAGGGTCGTGCTGCGGGCGCGACCCTTGATGATGAATTGCTTGTCGATATCGATCGTCTTATCGCCGATGGTTCCCTTGTCGTCCGTGATTACCCGTAGGATGATATGTGTTTTTTCAGAGACTTGGCTTGCGATGTACTCGAGCACTTTGTCAGGTTGTTTGACGCCATAAAGGATGATGATTACCTCGTAGGATGCCATGGGGTACTGCAGTGCGTTTGTGTTGATGACCTTGAGTTTATCGTCAAGGTGATAGGTGTGGATGAAACGTTGCCCTGCGGCAACCGCCTCGGGGTCTTTATCGATTATATCGATGCTTGCTTTGGTGGCCATGGTGATGAGCATCGGGGTCGCTGGTAGCGAACCTCCTCCGACGACCAGGACTCTCTCATTCTTCTTGAGTTGCAGCAAGGCAAGTTCCTTGGAGACGATATCCCTGTACAAATCGAGGTACAGGGATGAAATCACCGGGAATTTGCTACCGACCTTTTCAAGGATGATGAAGAGAAGGTCCGTGAAGCCTTTGAACGCGTTTGTCTGAACGAGGCTGCCGATGTATTCGAACGCGATGGTCTGCAAGGATGAAAGCACCCATGCAAGAGGACGGTGCGCCATGGTCTTCTATCGGCAGGGAAATCGAGTTACGTTCTAAAAACGTTGGGGTACGTCCTGTTCTTATGTGAGTTCGTAACGTTCGCGTAGTAGATGCTGCGAGAGAAGCGTGACGAAAAGTGATAGGAGACAAAGGAACAGTGCCACTGTAAGGGATTGAGCACTTCCTACGATGAACGCCGAGGCAAAGACAACGCGTTCCGTGACAAACAGCTCATGGGCATACAACGCTTGTTTCCTAGTCACCGTTCTTCGTGCATGGAACAAGAGCGTGTACATACAGCAGAGAATCAGGATCCCAACGACATAGAGATCGAGGAAACGCCAGGGGAACGGAAGCAGAGACGTGGTGAGGATGAGCCCGAGAGCTAGGAGAAGATACAGGAGGCTGAGGGAAACAGAGATTATGAGTGCAGTGGTGATTCCATAGCGCACCGGTGTTGTCTTGTAGCCGCCGGTCGTGTCACCCTCGACATCTCGAATCGCTCCGATGATGTTGCTGTTGGTATCATGAAAGAAAAACACAAGGGAGAGTATCCAGGTGTACCATGGAATCACAGAGAAAGGTATTCCCACCGAGAATACACCAAAAAGATACGTCACGACCGTGAGCGCACCTCGGTTGAAGTTCCCAAGCAGCCCACGTGTCTTTGTGAATTTTGCGTAACAAAACACAAGGATGCTTGCGGTAATTACGAGAAGAATCGTCACCCAGGGGAGCAGCAACGTAAGGAGGAGGCCGATGCAGGCAAACACCGCGCCGACCACGAGCGCCTCCACCGGGCGGATTCTCCCTGACGGGAGCGGTCGTTGCGGCTTCTGCACCGCGTCCAAGGAACGGTCGTAATAATCTGCGAGATACAATCCCGCAATCCACCCTAAGATCGGGATGAGGAATGCAAGGATTGATATCCGAGCCGGAGGCAGATTTCCAAAGGTGAGGCTTGCACCGACGAGACTGACAAGGCCGCACCACAGTAACGTGTACGGCCGCATGGTCTCCAGATGAGCAAACACCTTCTGTCGCAGGGTATTGGAAGAACCGGTTCGCCAGGCCACAGACAATCCTCGACGCAGAGAATATCGCCACGGACATTTAAACCTTTGAGGTATCCATGCAACAAAGATTATAACGCAACGTTCTATTGCTCATCGCCGACGCAAGGTTATGGTATGACGCCAGCAGAGCACGAGAACCCTTGGACCCCCGAAGATGAAGGAGACCACGAGCCGGTCCTCAAGGAATGGTGGACCACAGAGCTTCTCTTCACTACCAAAAACGACCACAGACGATGGAACCTCATGACCTCGTTCAGCTACGAACATGACACACCATCTTGTTTCTATCAGTACGTGTTATTCGATATCACCTCGAAGAAATGCGTGCTGCATACCGATCTCAACGACGACATCACGATGTTTCATCATGTAAAAAACAAACTCGACCTTCGGTACCACGATTCGACCTTCAGCGGGTTATACCCGCAATATCGTCTTCACCTTCAGCAGGATGATAAACAATTTTTGATTGATGCCGAGTACCATGCGCAATCGCTGCCTCATTGGATCACGCAGGACATCACCCATGGGTATCTCCCCATGGGCCTGAATTGTTATCGGTACGGCTTTCTTCCGAACATTGACATCCGTGGGACGCTCAACCTTCAGGGGACACCGCAGGCCCTCGAAGGGAAGGCGTACATCGAGCACGTGTGGGGGAACTGGTCGTACAAACACCCTTTCCGCACGCTCGTCGGAGTACGAAAAACCATTGCCACCTATGCATCGTTGAGCCGATGGTGGTTGTCGCATCATCCGCTCACAATCCCGAATCGCATCGAGTTTTCCTCGGAGAATAACATACTCGGGTATGATTGGGTATGGGGGGTGTGTGACAACAATTGGAGCCTGTTTTATGGCAACTCACTGCTCTGGGTAAGCGAGGGACCTTCCTTCGGCGCCTTGTACGTCACCCCCGACGGAAAGAACTACTGGGAGTTCAGCAACGTCACCTTCAAATACAACTCTCTGCTGTATCTGAGAGACTACGATATCTTCTACCCAAAGGACTTTGAACTGACCGGACGATTGAAGGACAAAACCATCCATCTCAAGTTCTTTTCCACAACCGAAAGCTACGTGTACATCGACCCTTTAACGAGAAGCCGCCTCTATAACGCCTACATCCTCTGCGAACTCCCTGGTGAGATGAAAGGATCTTTCACTGACCAAGGGAAAACCATTCCGCTGACGGGTCAGTGCAAAATGGTCCCACTAAGACAGGCACCGCGCAATGGCCATACCGCGGTCCAATTCAAGTTCATCAAACCCCCGCAAGGGATTGGGATGATGGTCACAGTGGACTCGCATCATTTCAAAAAGCACATCGCCAAGACCGTACAACTTTCGCCCCGCCCGAAGATTCGCTGGGACATCAGCGAGATCGACCTTTCGAAGATTCCCGAAGAAACCAAGAAGGAATGACCAAAGGGCACTCGTGGACCTCACAATGTTAATATACCCAGGGTAGTTTCCTAGCGTCCGACTTATGCGAAAAAACGTACTCTCCGTCATGGACTTCGGGGAGGAACTCCAGGGCATCATCGATCTTGGCATACAGCTCAAACAACAGATGAAAGCTGGGAAACCCTTGCCACAGCTCCCTGGAAAGACCCTTGCGCTAATTTTCGAACGTCAATCGACCAGGACCAGGGTGTCGTTTGAGGTGGGTATGACCCTCCTTGGTGGGCACGCGATCTTCCTCTCTGGTGATGAGATGGGCATCGGAACCCGTGAGACGCCTCAGGATGTCGCCCTCGTGTTGTCACGGTATGTTGACGCGATCATGTACCGCGCGGTCAGCACCCAGAACCTTCAGGAGATCGCGACGTATGCGACAGTCCCAGTCATCAACGGCCTTGACCGCGAGGAGCATCCCTGCCAAATTTTGGCGGACTTGATGACGATCAAGGAAAAGAAAGGACGGTTGGACGGGCTTTCATTCGCCTTCATAGGCGACGGTGACGACAACCTCACCCATTCCTATCTGCTCGGGTGCACCATGATGGGAATGAACGTAACCGTGATTTCGCCGAAGAGCTACTGGCCGAACGAGTTCTACATCACGAAAGCGAAGGACATCGCCTGGAAGAAGAACCGGACCGTGAGCATCACCGATGATCTTTCCGGGGTTTCCGATGCCGATGTGGTCGCCACCGACACCTGGGTATCCTTATGGTTCGAACAGGAACGACAGCGGCGACTCAACGACCTCAAAGGCTACATGGTCACCAGCGAACTGATGAACAAAGCGGCTCCTGACGCAATCTTCATGCACTGCATGCCGATTTATTATGACGAGGAGGTCACGAAGGAGGTCGCCCATGGGCCCCACTCCGTCATCATCGACGAAGCAGAAAACAGGATGTGGGCGCAGATGGCCTTGCTTGTGAAGCTTCTTTCTTAAAACCAATGCAGATACGTGACGTTCAACACTTGTAAGAGGACGTCAAAAAAAATCAGCACGTAGGATGCAATCAGAAAATCAAATCCTTTTCTGCCCACCAGCCTGCCGAGGGGCCTGCGTTGGAGCTCATCGGTGGTTTTGATCAGTCGATACGAATATTGGATGGTGTATAGCCAGAAACCGAGGAAAGGGATGAAAAAAATCCAGGATAATAACGTGTAATAGAATAGGAGAAACCCAAGCACGCCTGAAAAAAGATACATGGCAAACGACATCTTTGCCGCAGTCTGTTCACCAAACGAGGTTGCGTAGGTCTTCACCCCGAGCCTGCGGTCACCTTCGACGTCGTGGATGCCCTCGGCCACATCATGGGCATCATCAACAAAGTAGGTGAACAACACTAATAGAATCATGGGAATCAGTTGACTGCGTTGCACGGACAGGTACCCGAGTATGGGCACATTCGCGGTAAAATCACCTACAGGTGGAAGCGCTGTCCAGACTGCGAAGAAACCAAGGAGCGGCATGGTCAGCCATTGGACTGGAGTGAAAATCTCGGAGTACGCAGGAAGCTTCACTATTCTCTTGAGGTACTTATCGTGAACCGCCACAAACGCCGCGGTCACCCCTACAAGGATGAAGCACCAGAGGCTCATGAGAACGCTGAAGAGAAACGTCAGTGCTGAAAAGACCAGAGCGACCGCAAAGAACCTCCGGGGGCTAATCTGACCTTGAGGAATCGGTCGCTTGGGGTGGACCACGATGTCGATGTCCTCATCGGTGATGTCATTCCAGATGAGTGCCGCAAAATACGCAACGTACAACGTCCCGATCGTCAGAAGCACCAGAATCACGACCTGCAGGGTGTATGAGTGGATGCCGTAGGCAAACATGGTCGGTGCGGCGAACATCATCACGTACCCGATGAGTTCGTAGGGCGGTAGCGAGCGCCAGTGAGCCACGAACTTTAAAGGCCGTGTGAGAAAATTTTGTTTCGGTTCAACAGTGTTTTGCATCAAAGGTCACGACCAGAAAGACATTACGGGCTCAAAAATATTTTCTTACTGTTTTCGTAGACAATAGGTGGTCCATCCCATCGGTTCGACAAAAGGAAAAGGGTTATGATGCATGCATTTTTCGAGTTTCACTTCTGGATGGGACCTAATGCAATAAAGAATTTCGTCGGCCGCGATATCGAGCTCTCGCACAATGATCCTACACTTGGATCTTGTGGTAGCAAAAAGATGCTGAAGGATTGCTTGTTTCGGTAAGGAGCAGCTTGAGGCGATAACCACATCGAACCCATCCACGGGAAAGTCGATTCCATCGCCGTGCTCAATGGTGATTTTGCCGTTGAGGTTCTTCCGTTGAATGACTTCTCCTGCACGTTTAACGGTGAGAGGGTTGTGGTCGATTCCGACGACGCTATGGACATGGGCATGCGTAGCTAGCATCATCTCAGTGAGTGGATACGCGCCGCATCCGATGTGCAGCACCTTAGACTCCGGGGTGATACCGCATTCATTGTATTCCCTCGTGTAATCACCCCCGATGGTTCTATCATAATATCGTGCGATTTTCTCGTTTTTGTAGGACCAATCATCTGCGATTTCCCAGAACAAATTCGAGGTTTTTTTGACAACTCCGCTCGCGAGTCTCCTGAAAATATTTCGATGGAATTTCGCGCTGGGTTCTTCCCTATGCCGTTTCTGTGGTGATGCTGCCATTCTCTCAAGAATCTGTTGTTTTATTCGATAACCTATAGGGTAGTATTTAAACCATTGTTTCTATTCTGTGTCTCCCTTTGGTCGTGCGTACCATTTTTTCAGAAGTACGAGAACGATGTTGCATCCAACCCCGAAGGCGTTTGCGAGAATAATCGCGATGTCGTTGCGTAGGACTCCGTAGAATAACCAAAGCATCATCCCTGCTGCAATCACCAAAGGCATCCAATAGGATACGTCCTCGAGATGTTTTGTAGTGTACCCTTTAATAATTTGAGGGAGGAACCCTATGGAAGTGATAGTGCCTGCAGCAAGCCCGAGCCAGGTGAACAGGTCTGCGGTCATACAGAGGATTCATCTAAAAAAGTATATTAAGGCTTTCTAACATGCCCAGATGTTCTCAATGAACTGTCCCATCCCTTGGGCCCGTGGGGTAGCTTGGTATCCTTCTAGCTTGGGGTGCTAGTGACTTGAGTTCAAATCTCAACGGGCCCACTCTCGTTTCTCAAAAAGTTCCGGTTGCAAAATATCTTTAGACAATTTATATCACTGTAAACTCGACAAGCGAGGTTCAGCCTTGAGGGTTTCATTCTTCTAGGAGGTATGAAATTCTTCAACAAGCATGTTCTCTTTTTCAACACTGGTGTCCCTATGGAAGGCGAGGGACCAACTCCAGATAAATGTACGATAGATGGCGACCACCCAGGGTAGCGGATCATGCCAGGAAAATGTCGCATACACGTTCTTCCGACGGTACGTTCCTAACCATTCTCTCATGGAGAGTGTACCCTGCCGCATGCTTGCAAGAGAGGACTGGAGATCCTCTGCGCCGAACACCCACCGGACAGGAGAATTAACGCATGGCGAGGATGGCGGGAGAGACCGCCCGAGCGCCTCTTGATATGCCAGATTTGCATGGTTGCACCCAAGGCTGGCAGGGAAACTATTCTGCATCCACAGACGCGGGTTGATTTCAATGAGTTTCAACACTCCGTCGCGATGGTCTCGGCGAAATTCAACGTCGACGATGCCATGGTAACCTAAGGGTTTGAGCAAGGTGGTTGTCATTTCTTCCATCGCTGGCTCCTGCACCTGACGCAGGTAGCAGCCGTTGCCGAACCCAAGCGGCCATTCCCGGATGCGCTGGTAATTGAAAACACCGTGCACCCTTCCGGTCCGGTCGTAGTATGCGTTGAATCCGAACATAGCGTGGGCATTTCCAGGGATTATTTCTTGAGCTATCATTGCGTGGCCTTTCGCCGAGGCCTTGCTCACAAGGGTCACAAACTCAACCGGAGACGCAGCATAGAAGACTTTGGCGGGAAAATCAAGGCGAAACCGTGTTGGATACCGAGGTTTCAAAATACAAGGGTAGGTCATGTCCTTGCTGACTGATGCTACATCACTAGTGGTGTCGATCATGACAGTCATGGGATGAGGGATATGGTATTTTTCAAGGAGCTTCGCAAGGGATTGCTTGTCGATGAGCTTGTCAATCAGTTCATATGATGCTGAAGTGAAATGATAATAGGGAGCAAGGGTCTCGTACTGTTCTGTTAAGAGTAACGTCTCAGTATCTCCCGTCGGGAACAAGACACCTTTACTAGGGATCTGCTGACCGAGTTCTTTCATAAAAACAATGTACTGCTCTGGGGAACGGGCAGGATCTGGTGATTGAAGACCGAGGGCGTACCGTGAGAAGAACGTGGATTGTCTTCGAGTATCAATCACAATGGTCGGGATGTGATAGACTGCGAGGCTTCGGACTACACCGAGGTTGGAGGTCGCGTATTTGCCGAGGATGATTGCTGGAGGTGTATCTGAATCAAAATTCTGTAGATAGTGTTCTATAGGTTGGAAAGCGAGGTGCCCCTCAGAACGGACCATACCTACCTGACATTCTTTGGGAGGTACATGAAGGTTTGTGAAAAAAAGTTGAAAAAAAAGAAAAAAAAAATAATTATTTCTTCTTCAGGTAGGGAAGGCCGGTTCGTTTATTGACGCCGACGCTATATCCGGGTGGTAAATCAGTGGGAGTCCCACTTTTTGGTGATCGTTTGCTAAAGAAATAAATCGTTTGTTTCCGTCCGCCTTTGAGGGTGACATCCCTCTTATATAATGTCCATCCTTCGTGCATATACGGCATAGTCATTTCCTCA
>DATKKD010000208.1:0-3780 GCA_035543435.1 Thermoplasmatota archaeon | reverse complement strand
CACCATGGATGATTTCAAGAACGCGCACCGGGGGATCGAGCCGTCTGCGATGCGTGAGTTCTTCGTGGAGATCCCCAAGGTGTCCTGGGAGGACGTCGGCGGTCTTACGGACGTGAAGCAGAATCTGCGTGAGGCCGTGGAATGGCCGCTCACCCAGCCAGAGGTGTTCAAGCGCATGGGTATCCATGCGCCGCGAGGGATCCTTTTGTATGGTCCGCCTGGGACCGGGAAGACCCTGCTAGCGAAGGCGGTCGCGCATGAGTCGAAGGCGAACTTCATTTCGATCAAGGGACCTGAGGTGCTTTCCAAGTGGGTCGGTGAAAGCGAGAAAGCGGTGAGGGAGCTCTTCAAGAAGGCGCGGCAGGTGGCGCCCACGATCGTGTTCCTCGATGAAATTGATTCGATCGCGCCGCGTCGCGGCGCGTTCGAAGGCTCGCATGTGACGGAGAGCGTCGTGAACCAGCTCCTCACCAGTATCGACGGTCTGGAGAGCATGGAGGGTGTCGTGGTGATTGGTGCGACGAACCGGCCTGATATCATCGACCCTGGCTTGCTGCGTCCCGGTCGGTTCGACCGGTTGCTCCTGATCCCTGGTCCTGACAAGGAGGCGAGGCTGGAGATCTTCAAGATTCACACGAAGGACATGCCGCTGGGCAAGGACGTGTCGCTTGATGAGCTTGCGGAGCGTACGAACGGGTTCTCCGGCGCTGACATCGAGTCGATGTGCCGGGAGGCTGCGATGCTGGCGCTGCGTAGCGACATCAACGCGAAAGAGGTTCGTAACGCGCAGTTCGAGCAGGCGCTCAGCGAGGCCCGCGGCAGTCTCACGGACGATGTGCTGAAATACTATAAGAAAGTGAAGGACGATATGGGGAGCAGCATCGCCAAAAAGGATAAAAGAGAACGCGACATTCAATATACGTAAGTAAGAATAAAAGAAGAGGAATGGATCATGAAAGTACTTGAGAGTGATATGAGAGGAAAAACAGTGATGAGCGAAGAGGGCTTGTACCTGGGGATTCTGCGCAATTCCTTGGTGGACGAGCGGTCAGGTCAGCTGCTTAGTATTTTGGTTGAGCCTTCTGAGGACATCGACCCGCGGTTGTATCACATGGATGAGATTGGTCATTTGGTGTTTCCGTTTGAGGCGATCCGGTCGGTGAAGGACGTCATCATCGTGGGAAGCGCGTAAGGTTTGGTCTTCCTGCGTTTTTTCTTTTTTTTTTATACGGATTCAGCTGAAAAATGAGTTGTTTTGAGGATATGTTTTTAAGGGGGACTCTCTTTATTAAGATTGTATCTTGGGGGAAGAGCAATGAATAAAGTCATCGCTCCAGTCGTCATTTTCATACTCCTTTTCTGTCTGATTCCTGTCCAGGCAACAACTTCAATACTTTCGCCATCACATGAACGTCTGCGGTTTATATCGCCTGAGGAGCGTTACTTTTATAGGAAGGCATATCCGTATGAATTCAATGCGTTGAACTACCAAGAATGTTTTTCACAGAACCAGACTAGCCCTGATATGCTTGAGTGCAATGCCCGTTCTTCTGCCTCTTCGCCCTCTTCTATTGGTTCGAATGGGCCGATGAACTCATCCTGGCTTACGAAAAGTTATAACGCGCAGCGGATCGGTAGGACTCCATCAAGCACAGCCAATAACACCGGAATCGAGAAATGGCGATTTAAAGTCCTTGGAGCGGGCGGTGTGGAGTCAGGAGCGGCAATCGCAGATAATGGTACTATTTATTTTGGAAGTGAAGATTTTCATATATATTCATTATATCCAAATGGTACATTGAAATGGGTATATAGTACAGGAGATCCTATTTTCTCAGTTCCAGCATTGGCTGCAGATGGAACCATCTACATCGCGTCCTGCGACCATTACCTTTATGCCTTGCACCCAGACGGTTCCCTTAAATGGCGATTCAACCTTCATTATCTATCGTTTTCCTCTCCGATGCTTGCGGATAACGGAACGATTTACGTTGGTACCCCTCAAGGGAATCTATTTGCAGTGAATCCTAACGGTTCATGCCAATGGAGTTACAATCTGTCAAGTGGCATCTATGGTGATGCTGCGTTAGGAACCGATGGCACCATCTATGTTGGAACATGGGATAATTACCTTAACGCTCTTAATCCGAATGGGACACTGAAATGGCGATTCCCCACAGGAAACCATGTCAAAGGTGTTCCCTCCGTCGGACCTGATGGTACTATCTATTTCGGTTCCTGGGACGGTTTCCTTTATGCGTTGTATCCAAATGGGACAATGCGTTGGCGTTGCCAAGTCGGTTCCGGATCAGAAACCACCCCGGCGCTGGCGGAAGACGGGACGATCTACGTGGGTGGAGACGACCTCTATGCGGTGTATCCGAACGGGACCATGCGATGGGAGTTATCACTAGGCTCTAACGGACACATTTTCCAGTCGTGTCCTGCGGTCGCCGCGGAAGGCACAATCTATGTGGGAGTCGATATTGGGGAAGACACAGGGGGAGAGATTATTGTGGTGAATCCGAATGGAACGATACGATGGCAGAAGACCATATCTGATACGAAGGTGGATTCCTCAGCCGCAATCGCCAGCGACGGCACTGTTTATATTGGTTCAACTGGTATGCCTGTCGGTAATGCTCTTCACGCGTTTGGTGCTACTGAGTCAAATACTCCTCCCAATCCACCGACCATCGAAGGAAACTCGAAGGGAAAAACAGGTACTGAATATTATTATAAATTTACATCCATAGACCCAGATGATAATCCCGTTAAAATCTATATTGATTGGGGAGATGGAACGAATTGTTGGTCATATGAAGGTGCATCTGGTGAACAAATATGGGTGGCTCATACCTGGGCAGAGCAAGGAACATATATAATCAAAGCTAAAGCACGAGACACTTTTGGAGCGGAGAGTAACTGGACGACCCTGCAAGTCACCATGCCGCTCGTCTATGAACCGCCCCATTTCCGATTCTTCGAATGGCTGTTCGACCGATTCCCCCAGGCGTTTCCGCTTCTACGATATTTATGGAAATATAAACAATAATTTATTCTCCTGAGAGATACGATGTTTCTCGAAGGAATCTCTTTTCTTGTCTGTCTGAAGGGGGACCCCTTGATTTCGTGTGGAACTTCATTTGGTGAGTAGTCGCTGTGAAGAAAAAAAGTGACGTGAGTAGTCCCGTGCTGTTATGCGTTTCGGGTTATTTTAATATTCCGATTTTTAAAATTATATTAATAAAAAAATTTAAAGATTTAAGCGAACCGTGCGAACTGTTTCCATGCGAAATCATCCCCTCCCCCTTCTTCGAGTCCAACAGGAGAGACTCATGTCAAAAATTCACGCGCAACATACTTAAACCACGACGCCTTACACGCATGAAAGAGGAGGCGTGTTTTACGATCAAAGATTCAACGGGGAAAGACCTATTCAGCACTCTTCTGAGCAGCGAAGGACTGTTCACCAACCGCGAAGTCATGCGTCCGACCTACATGCCGGAGATCCTGCCACACCGAGAAAAAGAGATTGATGACCTCGCAAGCATCCTGGTCCCAGCCCTCCGAGGAGAATCACCCTCGAACGTGTTCATCTACGGCAAGACCGGTACCGGCAAGACCGCGGTCGTCAAGTTCGTCGGCAAAGAATTATTGAAAAAGGGCGAGGAGACGGGCAAGAAGGTCAACTTCATCTACATGAATTGCGAAATCGTGGACACGCAGTACCGCCTACTGCAGAACATCGCAAACAGGTTCATCAGCGAGTGGAACGAC
>DATKKD010000207.1:0-1373 GCA_035543435.1 Thermoplasmatota archaeon | reverse complement strand
TGTCCACCGACGTTGTAAGGCGGGTTGTGGAACAGGGCGATCTTCCATGGGTGCGCGGAGTCGTTTGCTGCTTCCTTCAGGTCGTTTGCGAACCAGTTGTATTGCGCGGTTCCTTGTGAATAACTATCAAGGCTTGTGCTGAGCACGGTGATATGCATCGCGCTGTAGTTGAAGGAGTACCATCGTTCGTTGTTCGGCAGGGCGAACCGGTGGAGGTAGTTCACGGCAGTGCTCTCATGGTTGCCGAGCGCAGGGGCAATCGGGGAATGGTCGCCGAGCTGCTCCCAGTTCGAGAACCAGGTGTCGTAGTCGTTGGCGTTGTCGCTGCCGCACAGGTCACCGTTGAACACGGTGAACGCGGGATCAATCACGTTCGCTTTACCAACGATCTTGGAAAGCTCGCTTGGATTATCACGAGAGTCACCCATCGAGCAGAAGACATAGTTCGAGGGTCCCGCTGGCGCGGTGGTGAACGTTGCGTCTGTACTCCATCCGCCGGTATCATCGCCGCAGATGTAATGATAGGTGGTATTTGAAGCAAGCCCGGTTATTTCGACGATATGGATAAGCCCGTTCGTCCCTTGGTTGTCCGTGGTTCCAGTGGCGGTGCTCCCATAGGTGGTATCCAGCCCGTACTTCACGGTGGTACCTGTTATCGTGGCAGTCGTCTCCCAGACCACCGTCAAGGTGGTCGAGGAATCATGCTGCCAGTTCAAATGGATGTCATACGGCAGGCCAGACCTGGTCGTACCCATGGTTGACTGTGCAGGTAGGACTTGAGGAAGCACTGGCGTGATGATCATGATTCCTATAAAGAGACCCACTATCCGTAGAGAGGCTTTACTGGTGTGCATACGTCGAACTCCTTGGCAGGCTAAAATAGCCCTCATCCTATAAATCTATCTTTCAGAGCCGACATCTCTTGGAATATCAAGAGGTTTTTATCGTAATAACAGGAGAAGGACCCAGAGATATGTTTTTATAGAGCTTTGCGTTATAAATCCTATAGTAAGTGGAGGATTTATCATGCGAAAAAAAATGTCTCGAACGACCAGGCTAGTTTTAACCGTAGGAATCTGTCTGTTGTGCATCACCATGACATTTTCCGTTGTGAGCGCAACCTCGACCCCATCGAAAGAGTCGATCTCGACGATTATGAAAAAGATTGCCGCGGCAAGGAAAACGCTTGTCAACGACGTGGGACCCTGGGTGTACCTCAACTGGAACTTCTGGGATAACCCGCCGAACCTCTTCTCACGCAACACCGGCAACGTGGGAATCGGCACCCCGAATCCGCTTGCGAAGTTGGATGTCGCAGGAAACATCGCGGTGAACGGCGTACCAGTGATTGACGCCACGGGGATGTGGATCGG
>DATKKD010000206.1:0-14036 GCA_035543435.1 Thermoplasmatota archaeon | reverse complement strand
CGATTAAGAATTTCGGAAGAAAAAGTAAAAAAGATTTTAACATCAAATATTCACACAAATTTATTTTCCCGTGGTAGTCCAAAATTTATTTGGAATTTGCGTTGTGAGGTGAGTGGTGGTTGGTTAATCGGTTCGGTGAATCTTTTCCTTGGTTTGTCCCTTCTAACAAATAACATTAATTATTTTATTAAAAATTATAATCATTATCTCCGAAGTGTTGATTTTCTAGATTTTGGGGTGGCATGGGGGGCGTGTTTGGGACAGATAATGGATTGTTACCTACAGATTTTGTAATGGGGTATGGAATTTTTTGGTTATTGATTGGATTCGTTGGTTATATGATATGTACGTTTCCTATAATCCCATTAAAAATTACACAATTCTTTGATGGATATGCTGTTATTGCTTGTGGTGGTTGTTGTAATCCATACGATTAGAGTCTTGTATCATAAAAAGTTGTCAATTTGATTCGCACAAAAAGGTCGATGAGTCCGAAAAAAGCGATTTATAAACGACTTATACTTTCTATTCTTTTAAGGACGAAAATATATAATCATTCTCCTTCCCAGTCCCGTTTAACAGAGGTTTGAGGAGATTTCGTATAGATCTCCTTCAAAATAATCCACTTCATTGATAATACATTAGAAAGTTTTGAATCTAAAATGAAAACAAATTATAATCTTTCTTTTGTGGAAATCAAAGCGACTGCCACGACGAGCTAGTGCCTATCCAGAACGCTTAAGGCAGTGCAGGGATAGGGATTTGAACCCACGTTTTACTTATCCGAAGGATTGACAAGTGTAATTTATTAGAAATATTTCCACACGATAGCCTCATCGGTGCCACCATATGCTCCGTTCAAATCATAGGCGATTGCCTTGATTACGTGTCTGCCAAAAGAAAAGCTCGTCCAGTTCCATTCATAGGGCGGTGTCGTGTCAGTACTGATCAGTCTACTGTCGAGATAGAACTCGACCTTTTGCAGAGGTTCTAACGCTTTTGCTTTGACCGTCAAACCTCCAATCACGATGGCAGTGGCTCGTTTAATACATGTGTAGATCATGATTGGGTCCATAAACCATTTTATCTCGTTGCCTACATAGATGTTTGCCCGGTCGGGGTTAACGATGTCCACAAGCATCCGTTGATTGTAACCGATTCTCACGACGCCTTGAACCCCGCCAAGGATCACATCCTCCAAGCCATCTTTGTCAAAATCACCAGTGGTGATTCCACCTAAACGCAAGTCGTCTTCATACCAGCCGCCATCTCCGGAACTAGGGGACGGTAACGTCATCGTGTGGAAATATTCAAAAATCCCTCCATCTTGCTGCATGTAGAGGTAAACAGAATCTCCACCTGAAAAAAAGAAGTCCATTTTTCCGTCGCCGTTATAATCAATGGGACAAAGGCATCCCCATCCGTGATCCCAGCCTATAGAGAAAGAGGGAAGCGGACGGAGTACCGCGATCGTCGAATAATTCGTTTGATTGAAACAAGAGGGGGAACCGTCATTACGAACAAGATAGATGCGACCATCGTCAGTAACCATGTCAAGGAGCTGCGTGACGATGAAGTCGATGTTATGGTCATTGTCGAAATCAGCTGAAGCCAAGCCAACGCTCATCCCCTCGCTCGTGTTCCAACCGAATTTATACAGACCTACGCTCTGGAAAGAACCGGTTCCATTGTTCTTGAAAAATTCCACAGCCCCTGAGTTATCGCCAACAAGGAAATCGAGATCGCCGTCACGGTCGAAGTCGTTGACGGTAAGCTTGGGATTAGCACGGACCCTTCCATCAATTGGCTGCAGTTCGGCAATCAATTGAGGGGACTCGAAATGGTTGGTTCCATCATTTAAGAGGAGCATGATCGTCGGGTCATGTGAATACGTATACAGCAAGTCAAGAGAGCCGTCGTTATTGAAATCACCAGCCTTCAGATCGTTAATGTACCGTAAGGAAGGCTGAGTAATGGTCAATACATCGTCCTGTTGAAAGCCGCCATTTCCATCATTATAGAACAGAGAAATAGTTGATTGTGTCCATGGCACCGTGGCCCATGAGGCAGCAAAATCCAGGTTCCCGTCGTTGTTAAAGTCAGCTGACGTCAGTCCCCAGGCCGTCTGACCTAAACCCTTGATGTCTTTGACGTTGAAGAACTGGTCGTAATGACCAGGTAAGTTTGGCCATCGGTTCCAATAAATTGCTGGTACTCCATTTGGAGGCGTCTTGTTCATACATGATGATCCGTCTGCTTTAATTGAAGGTACTATGCATGTTGCGAAGAACAAGAGAATGATGCCGACCGTTAACCATTTTCTTTCCATTGACACCCCCCTATATATTATCTCCACGGTAGCACGACATATTCGTTCCACGGATACGTCCAAAAGCATCCTAACAGGTTACCGATTCCTTGGAAAATCCAGAGGAACACTGGGAAGTAGTTACCTGTCAATTTCTCTATTAATAACGAGGCGAACATCGCAAGATTACGCAAGGGCAGCAAGATGACGCAGACGACGGGGAAATGCCAGAGCTTGAGACTCTCGTTTTCACAATCGCACCTCAGGGCGGATAACTGCGTTATTTCCTCTTTAAGGGTTGCATCCTTCTCAATAACTGCAGTTATCTGCTTCTGCAATCCTGGATTATTTATCTGATACTGCGTTACCATCGAATGTATCTTCGATTTACTAATAGTTTTTGATAAGAACAAACCAATGACGTACATTTTCCTGAGCTGGTTCATAGTGAAGACTGGACTTCTGAATAAAAGGAGTTTTATTTTTGAATGGAAGAATATTCCGCGGTTCATCTGGGCTTTAAAGACGATTCTTTGGATCTCTTTATTGTTAGCCATATCAACAATCGTCTGGAACAACAGTTCTTTGGGATTGACCTCAGTCGAGATTATTTTCTGATTCGATGCCTGGACTGTTTGATAGCCAACCATGTTGGTGAAGGAACCGAGAATAAGCAGAACAATTGCTAAGATACTTCCCCCGATTATTGGGTATTTTCTCATGTTCTTTCCCCCACAATACAATTTTATAACACGGTTCTCCTTTAAAAACATTTCTTTGAAGAGAATCACCTTGGATTTTCTAAACTGAGAACCTCAGACAATAATTATACCAACCTTTCCACCTTCCTGCGCAGTGTCGCAAGCCACGACGGCATCCCTTCGACGGTGCGGCAAGGGCAGCGTTTCGCAAACACGCCCCGAAAGGAGAGGTCGATCGCGATACGATTCTCAAGGTTTTTCTTGAGCTGCAGGCAGAGTCGTCCCCCGCGTCGGTCCCAATCGGTGAGCAGAATCACTTTTCGATGGTTCTGGACTATCATGTCGCAGAAATCAGACACAGACTGTCCCTTATTGAACCGGATGATCTTACCAGGAAGCTGAAGGACCCGGAGCGCGGCAACATCTTTTTCGCCTTCGACAATGATGGGAGTCGTCTTGTTCTCCTCGCGCAGGTCAGCAAGTGCTTCCTCGAGCTCTTCGAGCGTCTGCTTAGGATCCATGGAAGTGCTCCTCAAGCGCTGTCAACAAAGCGTCCATCGTTCTGTTGGCAAGCAGGATTGTTTTCTCCCGGCTTTTCTCCCCATGCACAATGCGAAGGTCTTTCGGTGAACAATGAAAAAAAGCTGCAAGGGTCATAAGCACATCCACGTTTGCCTTGTTATCCTGTGCTAACCCCTTCACCTTAATCTCAAGACAATGACGCCATTCATTATAACCAGCGGGAAATACGATGTTTGAGGCGCCTGGCACCACATGCAACCGCAGCAACACCCCCTCCGGCGACCGGGCCACGGCGTCCCTCCACGATGACGTCATACAAACCTATTTCTTGGACAGCTTCAGGATTGCTTCCGCGATATCGCCGTTGGTCTCCTTGAGCGCGGCTCGAGCCTCAGCCTCGGATCTACCGGTCTGCTCCATCACCAGCTTCACGTCCTCCTTTTGGGTGTCCTCCTCGGTCTGTTTCGCCTTGATGACCGGAGTTCCTACCACCTGATACGTCTTCTCCCCCTGGACGTCCATGACCGTGACCTCCGCATCCTCGAACAAGTACTGCTTCGTATCCGTCTCGATCACGACGCGCTCCACGTTCTCGATGGTTTTGACGTTGATCCCGAAACGTTTCATCATCTGGTTCATTTGCCTTGCGTTCATCCGTCCTGGCATCATAGTACCAAACCCCGCTGTTATAAACAGAAACACCACGCGATGCTTCCTGACCGTCGCATCGAATCATGGTTATTAGTAGTTTTTCCTCTCCTGAACTTATCATATCCGAACAAAATCTCAGACAACGACATTGATATCAAGGAGGCCTGAGAAAAACATACTTATTTAGGGTCGTACTCGTTTCGCGTGTTTACCATGATAGAGGACAAGGAGATCAGGGTCCTTGACAGGAACGCAGAATTCTACGGGGTGCCAACCTCGCAGCTCATGGAAAACGCGGGCAGAAGCACCGCTGAGATCGTCAAGTCCGTCGTGAAGGCAACGAAAAAAACAGTGCTTGTTCTCTGCGGCACCGGCAACAACGGCGGGGACGGTCTTGTCGCGGCACGATACCTCTCACAGGATTACTCGGTGAGCGTGTTGCTCGCCGCCCCTGACATGAAGACAGAGCTTGCGAAGAAAAACCTTCAGAAGCTACAGAACTACAACGTCAAACTCTCCACGGCACTCTCCGAGTTGGACAACCTCATTGGAACCCATGAGGTCATCATCGATGCGCTCCTCGGCATCGGACTTGCCGGGGAACTCAAGGAGCCGTACATAACCCTCGTGAACGCCATCAACACAGCACCAAAGAAACTGGTTTTCTCCGTGGACGTCCCCACAGGCCTGGGCACCAGCCACGCTGTCAGACCCCAGCATACCGTCACGTTCCATGACACCAAGCAAGGAATGAATGAACACAACAGCGGCAGCATTCACATCGTCGACATCGGGATTCCCTCAGACGCGGTCACGTACGTCGGGCCAGGGGAGCTCGCGGTCTACTATCCGAAGCCAGCGAAAAAATCACACAAGGGAGACAACGGCGTCCTGCTCGTCATCGGCGGCGGCCCGTACATCGGCGCGCCCGCGCTCTGCGGCCTTGCCGCGCTCCGGACCGGGGTGGACCTGGTGTACATCGCGACCCCAAAACGATCCTGGAAATCAGTCGCAGCGTTCTCCCCGAACTTCATCGTACGGGATTTACAAAGCGATATGCTCACCGTTGATGACCTCCCGATCATCGAACCCCTTCTCCAGAAATGCACCGCGGTGATCCTCGGGCCAGGGCTCGGGACCGCCCCAGAGACCGAAAAGGCGGTCATCCCGGTCATCCAACGAGTCATCGCGGAGAAAAGGCCCCTCGTGATCGATGCAGACGCCATGAAACCGGCGGGCGAGCACCGTGACGCGATCCGAAGCTCCATGACCGTGGCGACCCCTCACGTCGGCGAGTTCAAGAAACTCACCGGTGTTGCCCTGTCCCAGGATATCGATGAGCGGATCGCACACGTCCAGGAATGGGCGCAAAGCCTCGGCATCACCATTTTCCTCAAAGGGTTCATCGACGTCCTCAGCGATGGCACCCATACAAAACTCAACAAGGTCCATAACGAGGCGATGACCGTCGGCGGGACCGGAGATGTGCTTGCCGGCATCATCGGTGCCCTCCTCTCCAAAGGTGTCGAACCGTTCAATGCAGTACGCATCGCCGCATTCCTGAACGGCGAGGCAGGCAACGAGGCCTTCCAGAAGAAATCCTATGGGTTGGTCGCGACCGACGTCATCGATGAAATCCCTGAAGTGCTGAAGAAATACCTGTGACCGATTCCCAATGTATCAGATTCTTTACCGGTGGTTTTTTGCGACGCTCCAGAAAAGCTTTTGTAACCCTCATCTCTTCAGTTGACCGGATGAAGACAGCAACGCTTCTCATCGGACTCCTCCTTGTGATCTGCTGCTTCCTAGGAAACGTTCGTGCACAATTCACGACCGTTCAGGGGACCCTTCACGGATCGACCGACGTCCTTTTCTCAGGAGAAACAAACATAAACGCGACCTTCACTGGTTTCCCGATGGACAGGATAGTCGACTCACCCCTTGTCAAAGACATGAACGCATTCATCCTCCCTGGAGGAAACACCATTCGGTCCCTTAGCACAGTCATCGTAGTCGAGGACATCGACATCACTCAGGTTGATTCGCTTGAGGATCTCTATTCACACTACACCGATCACATCAGACAGTTCACCAATGCCGCTCTCACCACCGACACAGGATTCTTCCTCCTCGGGTACCCCTCGGGTGGGACCATCAGCGTTCACACAGATGTACCCTACGCGGTCTCCACCTCGCACACCCTCACCCTCAACCAATCCCTGCTTCCCTGTGATTTCCTAGCGACACAGACCCCGGTTGTGCTTTCTTTCTCTGGTGACTATGCGGTCCTCGCACAGCCATTAATGAGTGCCGTCATCCGCCTCAACGACCAGAGCGGAAAAACACTCTGGACCGGAAATTCCTCGAGCAACTATCTCATTCTCAAAGACCAGCACTTCCAGATCACGCAACACCCTCCTCTCGCGATATTCCCCTTGAACCAGAAAGAATCGACAGTCCCGATGCTCAGTTATACCCTTGCTCCTGCAGATCAAAATAAGATCCATCTGCAGGAACTCCTTGAGAGCGTGTCAACCACGGCAGCGCATCTTGCTGTTATGAATGTCTCCGAAATGCTCAAGGAAATTCAGAGATACAACCTGATCATCTCGAACGCGAAATTCCTCGCAAACGGGGCGATCATCCTTAATAACAGCAATGACACGATCAATCTTGATGACACGACCCAGACCGTCAAAGGATTCGGCCTTATTCATGTTCACGACCTCACCGTCACCTACGAGGAGCCGGGCATTGGACCGACCATCCAGGGCACCTATTCCCTCGCCTTCCTCGGAGACCACTTCTACAACCCACAGGCAGGATCGACAGACAACGGCATCGCCTTCCCCTATCTTCTCCTAATCGTCTGGATTGTCGCTCTCGCTTTCTTCCTGTACATCCGGTTCTTGTTAAAACCTCCTGTGGATTCGAAACGCGATTCTACTCTGAAGAGATACGCCTTACTGATCCACATTATCCTTCTCATGGTAGCCTTCCTTTTCCTCGATCTCGAAGTCAACGCACAACTCGGTATCAGCACCGTCACCTCCCTCATAGCCCAGGGTTCGATAATGATCACAGGGCTGTGTCTCGGCTTAGAACTCCTCCTCGGTGTCCTCAGCTACCTCCTCCTCGTCCTCCCGGTCCGTTTGATCCTCATATCGGGACTGCGCATCCTTCACATTGGTAAAGGAGGCAGAGGCCTCGGCGCCGGAATAGCGGACCTTATGATAGGGGTGTTTGCAGCCTTCTACCTGTTTCTCTTCCTTAATATGATTATATCTGTGCTCCATCTCCAGGGCCTGTTCACCACGGGGTGACCCATGACCACCATCGAGCTGCAGCCGATCCATGATGAGCCAGCGCTGTTGTGTAAAGAGAAACTGCTTCTCATCATCGCTGATCTTCACATCGGCATCGAAACCGAGCTTCAGCAGAACGGGTTACAAGTCCCTTCACAGACTGGCCTCATGCAGGAGCGGGTCATCGCCCTCATCGAAACCTATGAGATCACTGACCTCGTCATCCTTGGGGACGTGAAACACAACATCCCGACCGCCTCCACCCAGGAGCGTAGTGATGTCAGACGGTTCTTAGATGCACTGCATGATCGTGTCGCCCTGCACATCATCCCAGGGAATCACGACGGGAACCTCGGCCGTTTGCTTTCTCCCGATATTACATTGTATTCCTCGGACGGTGCTGTCCTGGACGGGATCGGCCTGGTCCACGGGCATCGCTGGCCATCTGAGGAGGTTATGCGTTGTGACCAGGTGGCTGTTGCACATACGCATCCGACCATCATGCTCACAGACCGACTGGGGTATAGAACCTTTGAGCCGTGCTGGCTACGTGCGAGTTGCGATCAGAAGAAGCTCCAGGAGAAATATCCGGCGGCGAGGGACCCGATTGTCTTTGTGCTGCCAGCATTTAACCCGCTATGTGGCGGCATCGCGGTGAACACGGACCCGATGCTTGGTCCGTTTCACACGCTGCTTGATATCCCGAACGCCCTCGTGTACCTCCTCGACGGGTCCGCCCTTGGGAAAGTACGGGATATCAAATAATCCGGTTAACCTTAAATACACCATGTTTAATACGAATCAAACCTACCTGAATGCCCCCGATGGCCTATGGAACTGAATCTCTCTGAAAACATCCGGACCCTTCTGCTGGCATTGCTCACCCTCGTCTTACCGTTAGCGTTCATAGTCCTTGGGCTCGCGCTCACCTATTATAACGTCTGGTTGTATTTGCTCTGCATCACCTGGTTTGGGACCGGTGTGGTCTTTTACGGGACGCTCCAATAAATCATTCAGTGAGAAGTCGGGTACACCAAAATCATTTAAATCACTCACGATATACACTGTTTCTTGTTGATTGGGATGGTTAATTATATTATCGTGACAGGTGGAGTCATTTCGGGGTTGGGGAAAGGTATTACCACCGCCTCTATCGGGAAAATCCTCCAGAATCATGGATACAAAGTGACCGCAATTAAGATCGACCCCTACATCAATTTCGACGCGGGGACACTGCGACCGACCGAGCATGGCGAGGTCTGGGTGACCGAGGATGGCGGTGAGATCGACCAGGACCTTGGTCATTATGAGAGGTTCCTCGACATCAACATCCCCAAATGTAACAACATCACGACCGGGCAGGTCTACAGCGCGGTTATTGAGAAGGAACGCAGTGGGAAGTACCTCGGGAAGACCGTGCAGCCGATCCCACATGTTACGGACGAGATCAAGCGAAGGGTCAGGCTGCCTGCTGAGGAATCGAAATTTGATTTCGTGCTCGTGGAGATCGGCGGGACCGTCGGTGACTACGAGAACGTCCTCTTCCTCGAAGCAGTCCGTCAGATGAAGCACGAAGGGGAAAAGGTCATCTACGTACATGTGACCTATGTCCCTATCATAAAATCCCTTGGGGAAGCAAAAACCAAGCCGACCCAGCACTCCGTCAAACTCCTCAGGGAGATCGGTATCCAGCCTGATTTCATCATCACACGTTCCGAGAAACCTCTGGACGACGTCCGGAAGGAGAAAATCGCACTTTTCTGTAACGTCTCCGGCGAGGACGTCATCTCCGACTCCAATATTGAAAACGTGTACGGTGTTCCTCTACTCTTCGAGGACCAGGAGCTTTGCAAGAAGATCCTCAAGAAGCTCGGGCTTCGGAAAGAGGAGATTGATCTGAACACCTGGAAGAACTACATCGCGAGGATCAAGAAGTTCGACAAAAAGGTACGAATCGGTATCGTCGGGAAATACTTCGACATCGGCGCGTTCAAGCTCTCCGACTCCTACATCTCCGTGATCGAGGCAGTGAAGCACGCCGCATGGAACAACAACGTGCGCCCGGAGATCGAATGGATCGACTCCAAGACCTTCGAGAAGCAGCCCCGCAAGATCGTGAACCTCAAGAAGGTCGACGGCATCATCGTCCCCGGAGGCTTCGGGCTCTCCGGCGTGGAAGGCAAGATTGCGACGATCAAGTACGCACGGGAGAACAACATCCCGTATCTCGGCCTGTGCCTCGGGATGCAGCTTGCTGTGGTGGAGTACGCACGCAACGTGTGTGGGCTCAAAGACGCAAACACCACTGAGGTAGACAAGAATACACCGTACCCGGTTATCGACTTCATCCCGGATCAGGTCAAGATCGTGACCGAGTCACGGTACGGGGCGACCATGCGGCTTGGTGCGTACCCTGCTCTCCTCGCTGAGGGATCCTTGATCAGGAAGCTCTATGATAACCAGCAGAAGATCTCTGAGCGCCATCGCCATCGGTACGAGGTCAACCCCGCCTACATCGAGACCCTCGAGAAGAAAGGGTTCGTGTTCTCCGGGCGTTCCCCAGACGGCGTGCTCATGGAGTTCATGGAGCTGCCGGGTCACCCGTTTTTCACCGGCACGCAAGCGCACCCGGAGTTCAAATCACGGCCGATGAAACCAGCACCCCTGTTCGACGGCCTCATCAAGGCAGCCAAGAAAAAATAAAAAGACTGCCCTCACATGGTTTTTGCTTCGAAAAGTGTCTTATGCAAGGTGAGATTGCTTAAGACGAACCAGAGCGGTGGGATAAAAGCCACCAGCATGAAATAGGGATTCAAGGAACCAAGCATGATGGGCGTGGTCGCGTACATAAAAATCACGATCATCCCGATGCCCTTGCGGATGCGTGCCCGGTTGAAGGCCTTGATGGAGAACAGCCGGTAGATCGAAACGAAGGTCAGCGCTTCGAAAAGGACCAATAACGCGAGCTGCCAGATTTGCGGACGCCACAGCATGGGTTGTAGGATCGGTAGGACAAACGGGGCGAACACGAGCACCGTTCGTACGATCTCGATGAGATACCCCGTGGTCTTGAAGGAGAGCGGTAACTCCATCACCCCGGCATGCACCTTCGCACCCAACCAGATCGCGAGCGTGCGCGCGCTACCGTCCTTGTCGTGGTCGATGTCCTTGATTGCGCCGTTGATCATGTTCATGAACAGGACCTGCAGGCCACCAATAAAGGCAACTGTCCAAGCAAACAGGGTCGGAGTCCCAATCGTCGCAGCTCCAAACAGGATAAGGAAGAACACCGCGCTTGCGACAAACAAGTCCATCCCAGGGTATTTTTTACTCAAAGCGTCGTACACGGTAGCCAGCAGGTACGCAATGAGCAGGATGAGTGCAATCATGAGGTACTGACTCTGATTCGTGAAGAAGAAGAGTCTGGAGAGGAGAAACGAAAGGATAAGGCACCCGAACGCAAAAATGGTGGCGCGACGGAACGTGATGCTCCCTTTCACCAGAGGACGCAGGGACAGGTCTTTGGATAATCTATCGACCGGGACATCAAAGATATCATTGAGCACGAACCCATAGGCGTGAGCGAGACACCCGATGACAAACAGCACAAAAAGCTGCAAATAGGTAAGCGAATGCGTGGTGAACATAGAAAGCGCGCCGAGCACCGGCGCCACCCCGGTGAGCCCCATGTTAAACAAGCGGCTGATCTCGAGGTAATTTCGAATCATGCAATATACGAAAACAGATGAGCGATAAAAAACCATCGCTTCCTATCCTATAGATTTTTATATTCAGTGAAGTATCGTCTCTTGTGTATGTTTAACAAGCTTCGTGCCTATGCTGACATCGGACGGACCCAAGGCATCACGACCACCGCGTCCATCGCCATCGTTGGCGCCCTCACCTCGACGGTCGCCGTGGAGTGGTACTACATCGTCTATTTCACCCTGATTTCAGCCATCGCGCACATGGCACTCAACACGTACATCGCCGTCGGGGACAAGGAGCTGGACGCCCAAACCTATGTCCCTTCAAGAAACCCGATCTCCGCGGGCGCTCTTTCGAAGAAAGAGGCGCTCTTGTTCGTCCAAGGTGGCACCCTCGCCTGTGTTGCCCTGATCCTCCTCCTGCTGGTTCACATCGCCGTACTCCCAGTGTTCGTATGCCTCCTCTGTTTCGTAGGGTCGTACGGGTCGCTCCTCTGGTACGGCTGGAAAGGGAAACGGGTCCTGCTTTCCTATGATTTCACGTTCTCCTTCTCCTACGCGTTTTTCGTGCTCTTCGGGGTGTTCGCGGTCGGGGGCATGCCGACGATCTACACCTGGATTTTCACGGGTGTGGTGGTCTTCGCAGCAAGTGCGTTCGCACAATGGGAAAACGGGCTGAAGGACGCTGATGCAGACCGGTTCGCCGGGGTCAGAAGCTTCGCCGTCATAACACAAGTTAAAAACAACAAACGGCTCACGCTCACCCATCCATACTTTCTGTATGGCGTCGCCTTGAAAATCGGGTTCCTGGCGTTTTGCTTTAGTGCGTTCTACGTCACAAGGGATCTCTACTTCCTGTTCTTCCTGCTGCTCTATGGCGTACCATCTCAGGTGTACATCATGTATCGCTTTTTGAAAAAAGAGCGCCCGCTGGACCATCGCAGGACCATCCTGCTGGATGTGACCTTCGCAGCAATCCTCGGGTACTCGGTTATCGTCGGGAAAACCGGGGTGCTTCCAATCCTCTTGCTGGTCGTTTACCTCATCGGCGGGTATCTCATCGGTTCGCAGTTCCAGACCAACTGTGAGTTCAAGTTCGGTAGATTCCTGACCTCAAAAGAGTAAAAAATATTTTATTTTGTTTTGAGGTACGCGTCGATCGCCCGGGCCGCTCGTTTCCCAGCACCCATCGCAAGGATCACGGTCGCGGCACCGGTCGCGATGTCGCCACCAGCAAAGACGCCTGGCACTGAGGTCCGCCCGTCCTCATCGGTAACGATGTTGCCATGTTTTCCTATCGTGAGCCCTTTCATCGCATGAGGAATCAGAGGGTTTGGGCTCTGACCGATCGCGACCAGCGCGGTGTCAATCGCCATCGTCTCCTCAGACCCGGGAATAGGAACGGGGCGTCGTCTCCCTGACTCGTCAGGCTCCCCCAGCTGCATCTTGATAAACTGGACCTCTTTAAGGTGGCCCTTCTCGTCACCGTTGAAACGGAGTGGGTTCGTGAGAAGCTTGAAGATCACGCCTTCCTGCTTCGCGTGCTCGATCTCCTCGGCACGCGCCGGCATCTCAGCCTCGGTCCTCCGGTACAGAATGTATGATTTCTCCGCCCCGAGCCGAAGCGAGGTGCGCGCGCAATCCATCGCGACGTTCCCCGCACCGAAGGTCGCGACGACCTTACCGATCTTCACGGGCGTGTCATACTCGGGGAACCGGTACGCCTTCATCATATTCACCCGGGTGAGAAACTCGTTCGCGGAATACACTCCGTCCAGGTTCTCGCCAGGGATGTTCAACCAGTTTGGCAGGCCAGCGCCTGTGCCAATGAACACGGCATCGTACTGCTGCGTCAGCTCATCGACCGAAATCGTCTTGCCCACCACCACGTCATAGTTGATGTCGACCCCGAGCCTCTTGATGTACTCCACCTCCGATTTCACGATGACTTTCGGGAGACGAAACTCTGGGATCCCGTACATCAGCACCCCGCCAGGGTCATGGAGCGCCTCGAACACGGTCACGGCATGCCCCATCTTCGCGAGATCCCCAGCGCAGGTGAGCCCTGCCGGTCCCGAGCCGACCACCGCGATCTTTTTACCGGTGGAACGGACTTTCTCTGGGGCCTTTGCTCCCTTCTGCCGTTCATAATCAGCGATGAACCGCTCGAGTCGTCCGATAGCGACGGGTTCACCGAGCTTTTTCACCGTACATTCACCCTCGCATTGCTCCTCGTACGGGCACACACGCCCCGAGATTGCAGGGAGGTTGTTCTTTGCTTTGATGACCTCGGCTGCTTTGTCGAACTCACCCAGCGCGATGCAGTGGATGAACCCTGGGATGTCAATCTCCACGGGGCAGCCCTTCATACACGGCTTGTTCTTGCACTGGAGACAGCGCTGCGCCTCCTTAATAGCGACTTCCTTGCTGTACCCGTAGGGGACTTCATTGAAATTATGGATCCGCTCCTTGGGCGGTTGCTCCGGCATCTCATGCTTTGTCTTTTGTACGCTCATTGGACATCAGCCAACCTGCAGGCTTCCCCTTCTTCATGCATGAACCGCCGGTTCCGCAGCATCAGATTCTCATAATCGACCTTATGGCCGTCGAACTCAGGGCCGTCCACACACGCGAACTTGTTTTTCCCGTCGATCGACACACGGCAGCCGCCGCACATGCCGGTCCCGTCCACCATGATCGGGTTAAGGCTCACCAGCGTCTTGATGTTGTACTTCCTGGTGAGGTCCGACACGACCTTCATCATGATGATCGGCCCGATCGCCATGACCATGTCGACCTTGTGCTTGTCGATGACCTGCTGGAGCACGTCACTGACGAATCC
>DATKKD010000205.1:0-5727 GCA_035543435.1 Thermoplasmatota archaeon | reverse complement strand
CGCAGGTGGAATAAACTCGACTTTGAACACCCATTTATTCTGATTTTGTGGGTACGGATTCGTATATTGCCACACCGTGGTTCCATCTGGGGTCACTTCAAAGAACTTTCCAGGAATGCCAGAACATATCAGTGTATCATTGTCCATGAGGCGCTCTGCGCTGCTGAACACGTTAGAATAGAATGACGACGGCGGATTTGCGGTGTAGTCCCAAGTGAAGTTTTCCGGTCCATAGGCGGACCCGTTTTCAAGAGGATACCCACCAGTGGAATTTATCGGCGGGGTAAATTCATCCACGGTAGAATATTTTGGCGTCCCTGGACGGTTGTAACCGTTGTTGAAGAACAGAATATCTCCTGCGCCGGGATATCCAGACGGTATCCAAGTGGCGTCATGCTGGCCGAATAACATTTGATCACTTGAGGTTCCCCTCCGGTATGCCTGCGGGTTCCCCCAGCGATACAGCAGATCACCACCATGCCCATAGTGCCCGCCAGTGTGCCCCGCGGCCTCCTGGGTCGTCGTATTGTGGTCGATGACCCAGATTTCATCGAAATCATGGACGCTGATGAGTATCTGGTCATAGGTGGAGTTGTAATCTAGAGAATTCGTGTGAAGCCAATCAAAATCAAACGTATCACCAAAATTAATATCAATCAGTTCAGGGTGGTCCCCGACCACACCATAATTATTTTTTGACGCATCATAATCCTGGATGAGATGATCCCACACGGCCCATTCCCAAACGACGTTTCCACTCGTAAGACCCGTTTGATTCACCTCAATGATTTTATCAGGATAAAACGTGTTTCCAGAAATTTTATTTGGGTTACGCCCCGCAGCAATGGCTTCCGTGCGTGTCTTTAGCACCCATACGATCATCAGCACGTTTCCGTTCGGTAAGTACTTAATATCATGATGGCAGGTACATCCCGACGCTGTGTATCGATAGTCCCATGCGAGGCTCCCGTCCCAATTAATTTTCTGCACACCGCCACCGCTACTTAAACATATGGGACGTAGTATCATACCATTTCCCATCCAATACGCGGATGTAAACGGTTGATACGAGCTTGGCCATGTATGATTGACGGAACCATCCCTATTGATCAAATAGGTTGTTGTGCTGTAAAAAGGAGCAAACAAGATCTTGCCGTCGATTGTCCGTCCTGTTTGTTCTGGAATCGATGAAATGGGTGTGGATGAGGATAGTTGGGTAAAGGAGGATCCGATCAGTAATAATAAGGTCAACAAAATGAGGACAAGGGATTTCGTATATTGTTTCATAGGAATCCATTGTATTATATCTCATAAGGTATATATGTATATTGGAATATTAGAATTCGAGAAGCGGTGCGGTACAAATCGAATGAATATCAGTACCGCTTGTAAATATCTGATTGTTACTCGTAATTTTATGGAACCCGCGACCTTTTCTGGAAAAAATGACAACGATGCCCTTCAGTAGCACCGAAGGCCGATCAGGCGAATTGAAGATATCCATGGTTTGAAAGTGCCAATATCTTCAGAGCTTGCGCGATAAGCCCTTTTTCTATCGTGATACCTATGATCGTACAATGACGAGTGGACCGATGACGAGTCCATGCGCGGTGCTTGTCACGATATTGGAGGAGGGGGCACTCGCTGTCACAGAAATATTGATTTTGCCAACGCCGAAAATCGTACGTGACGCTATTGTTTTTTCCTCCTGCACACCGAGGATATCTACGGAGTTTTCCGTGGAAACCCTTATCATTCCAAGCATGCCTCCCTTCACCGTGATGTTGCATGAGACATTTTGTGCTGCGAGCAGACCAGTGTTCACCAGAACAGTTTTGACCTTTAGAACGCCGCCGGTGATTTTTTCGATTTCAAGATACGGCGCTTCCGATCGTATGTTGATGACCCATGGATCTGACCATGCGCTGTCCAACCCGAAGGTGTCCCGAGCCTTCACGGTAATCGTGTAGTTCCCAGGTTTCGTCCATGTGTGATTCACCGAGACATGATCCCCGGAGTTTACTAAGCCTGTCCAGGTATGTGTCGTGTCACCCCAATCAAAGCAATACTTTATCAAGTCGCCATTGACATCAGACGCCGAGGTCGTAAACGAGTAAGCTTTTCCTATTTCCCCGGAGGACGGACCCATGATTTTCTCTGGCTTATTTGGTCTGTCAGAGACTTTGGTGATGCGTACAGAGGGATCAGCAAATGATTGCCATTCTTCCAGGGTTTTATAATCTAAGCCGGACCATGCACCAAAATCATCGAGATAATTGTCTAAGGCGTTGGTCCATAATTCACCCGTGGTGTTTGCGTGTTGTATGCCGTACGCTTTGATGGCGCTGAGTTCCATGCCTCCCGTGAGACCCTGAGAGCATCCCGTTCCAGCAGAGCTCCAACCAACCCCTGTGTTTCCATAGGACGCTATTCCTCCGCCATCAGGGTTTTTTACAAAGGACCATCCAAAGCAATGGTCGTTTAAGAACAAGCAGTTTGAGCACCCGCCAATAAGAAAAATCGGGAGTTTCTCCCCGTTGTTGAGGAGCTCGGCTCTTAGATAGAAATACGAGCCAATAGGCCACCAGGTCTGAAAATCGTTATGGGGGTGCGTCGCCCAGTTCTCGTACGTCCCATGGCCGGTCATATATAGCAAACCGGTTCCATTCGCAATGGCGTTATCGATGTTTATAGCAAATTCTAATTTTCCATTGGACGCCCAGATTTTCTCCGGAGTGAAACCGTCCATCATATCGATCGCGTTCTGATTCAGATATTCGCCCTCGTTGATACCTGCATAATCCGGGAAGGTATCCCCACCACAGGTCACGAAATTGAAAAACCAGTCGTCCATGTATGCCCCGGTTGACTCGTACGTAATAATCTTATTGACGACACCACTGACCTCACTTGAATCTCGAAAGTTCAGCCTGCCGAGATGAACATCGGGATACAAATCGACAACATCAGTGTTACCTTGATACCCATATTCTCCGAAGATGTTGTTACCGTTTGAATCCCAGCTACAGAAATCTCCATTCGCATCGTAGATGTCAGCGTAGTACAAATCGCTACTAAAATTCACCTCGTATCCATCTTGAATATAGGACATTCTGACCGGGACTTTATTCGCCCCACCGGCCAAAAGGACATAGGTCGTGTTCCATGCTTCGATGGCATCTTTGATGAAATACTTTATTTTCTCTTGGTTGTCTCGCCCGCTTACCGGGAAATAAAAGCCAGTATATATTTCGTCAAGCGTCACCAGTTTCGTTACTACCCCGCTGTCGTTTTTGTAGTCAACCAAGGGCTGTAAGAGTGGAGAAAATTCTGCGGGGGTGATGATAACCATATCACACTTCGTTGACACAACGTTGGGGTGTGGCGGCTCATGATAGTGTATTGTGATGTTTATTGTCCTGGCAACCTCAATCATCTGTCGCCCTGGAGAGTATCTCACCGGGCACAAGCGCACAGTCAACATCACCGTATGGCGAGAATGATAAAGACCACAACCCACTCGACACTGGAACCAGTCAGAGGGAAAGAAATTCGCACTGTCGTATATGGTAGCATTTTTGATGAGTAAATCCGCTCTGGTATTTGTCGACGTCAATGGGAGGCGAGCCTGTGCCGGCGGAATTTCTCCAAAGATACCTTGTTGAGTAATCTGTGAAGGCGTGCAGTCTATCCCCGTAATCGTTGTTCCGAAAGGGAATGTGAATATTTTCGTACACAGCGGCAGCACCGGTTTCCCTGGCTCCGAGAGATAGGAGGTTGCTTCGTCCATGTGCAGGGTCGCATATTGATCTGTTACCCGTACTGAAGGCTCCGAAAACACAACTGACACGTGTTTTTCTTTTTCGAATGTTTCTTTTTTCGCGTCAATGATGACGAACATATTCGTAATCAATAGCAGACCGACAAACAGACCAACCAGTTTCGTTTTCATGGTTTTTTTCCTCCTAAAAACAATAGTGTCATAAAATAAAATCTTTTCTTAGGTATTTATATCTTCGTATTGAAAATTTAAACTGGTCAAAAGAAATAATCATATATCAAAAAAGAACAAAAAAAGAAAAAAGAAGGGGGCGTTAATACCCTACAATATGTCGAAGTATCGGGAACGCATGCGGGAACCAATCGAACAGCCACTCCAAGAACTTCAACAGCATATTGTAAGGGGTGATCCCATTGTATTGTGGCATAGTGACCGGCAAGGGGTCTGACCACACGCTTTCGTTCCCCTGTGGATCCTTCGCCTTTACCTTGATCTCATAACTTCCTTTGACGGTCCATGTATGATTCGCACTTACCTTTGCGCCAGACGGGAAAGGCCCAAGCCAGCCGCTGTAATTCCCGTCTCCCCAGGACCAGTTGTAATACACTTGATCAATGTTCGGGTCAGTGGTCGACGTTGAATAAATGTACAGCTTATTGACCTTACCGGATGCGTTCCCCGAGGGTTTGTTCGGTTTACTCGGGGGAAGATTCGGTTGTACTGTGAAGGTGTACCATGCCCTCGTATATAGGCCGCTCCCTGTCGGGTCCGTCGCGTTCACCCAGACGGTGTAGACTGTTGCAGAGAGGAGACCTGCGAGCGGAAGCGATTTCGTCCCATTGTTCGCGTTGTTTCCACTAGCGACCTGTCCGTTGCTGCACTGAATCGTCCAGGTGAAGAGATCGCCATCGGGGTCCGAGATCGAGATGCCCCACGAGAAGATATTAGGGGTGTTTAGAGAACCATTCTCTGGAGATGGCGTTCCAAATATCGGAGGGACGCTTGGTGCTCTTGTGGTGAAGGCGTACCAGGCGCTCACAAAGACCTGGCTTCCCATAGGGTCTGTCGCGTTCACCCAAATAACGTAGGATGTCAAGTAAGCGAGATTGGTAAGGGTAATAGATTTTGTACCATTCGGTTCGCTGTAGCCGGTGCTGATCTGCCCATTATTGCACTGGATCGCCCACGTGATGAGATCTCCTTCGGGATCAGTGATTGGGATACTCCAGGTGAAATTAAGCGAAGTATTCAAGGTGTTATTTGCTGGAGAGGGGGTTCCGAAAACAGGGGGGTTATTATCCCTGTTCATCATAGCCAGATTACTGTTTATCGTGTTGTTTTTTAAAGACTCAACCGCGGGAATGGCGGTGGTTATCAAAAGCGTACAGATACAAATTCCTAAGATTTTGTTTTTCATGGAAGAATTCCTCCCCTGTTAAAAACAGGTTGTCATTAGTTATGCTGTGGATTTATTTAAATGTTATGTCAAGATAAAAATATCAAAAATCGGTGCAAGTAAGGGCTTGACAGGTTATTTTAGGTGCGAGATCGCATAGGAAAAAAGAAACAGAGAGAAAAAAATGATTACGTGTATGTTCCCCAGAAATACAATGCTGGGCCCACTGGGGCCATGGCTCTTCCGGCGAAGGTATCATTATTCGCACGAAGGAATCCAATCACAGGAAGTGTTCGATTGTCTTGTGAGACACTTATTCTTCCGAGGATTATATGTCGAGCGAAAAAGCCTCTCATGGTTCCTGATGCGCTAAAATTTTGAAGCGATATCGTCCAATTACCTATGAATCGGCCACCACGGTTCCGGAGGTGATAGGTCCCTGAAAACGATCCGACCGTCTGATTCCCATGTGGACGTGGCCCGATGCTTCCTTCAAAGGCTCCGTTTCTGGCCGTCGTTTTTGCTTCGTTTTTCACTATCGTATACGGTA
>DATKKD010000204.1:0-1925 GCA_035543435.1 Thermoplasmatota archaeon | reverse complement strand
ATGTCACCAATCGAGCCGCCGCCGGATAAATTCCACACTTACACGATGGATCTCATCACGGGTTTACCACCCAATCGCGGATACGACTCAATATTGGTAATAGTGGACAAGCTGACTAAAGCAGTAGCAGTTCACCCGTGTCACAAGACTGACGGAGCAGCAGAGATAGCGAATATCTTCCACAACCGGATAGTTTCACGATTCGGAATGCCGAAACGCTTAATCTCTGACAGAGATCCGAGATTCACGAGCACATTCTGGAAAGAACTTTTCCACCTATCAGGAACGAAGATTTCACTATCAACGGCATACCATCCGCAAACTGATGGACAAACAGAGCGGATGAATCGGACATTGGAATCAATACTGCGCGCACATGTCAATCGCGATCAAAGCAATTGGGTAGATCTCCTACCAATGGCAGAATACGCGATTAACAGCTCTGTCAACGATTCGACCAGGATGACACCATTCGAGTTGATGTACGGAAAAAACCCGGAGATGCCAATCGAAATGGTTACACCACAGAGAATCGTACCATCAGCATTAACGCTACGACAGAGGATGCAACAGACAATCGAGGAAACACGAAGACAGATTGTCAAAGCGCAGCAGCAGCAAAAGATCCAGGCTGACAGACACAGACGGGATCATGACTTCAAGATAGGAGACTTCGTATGGTTAGATACCAGAAATCTCTCACCACCCGAGTATTTGTCACGCAAACTGTGGGAACGTTTCACAGGACCATTCCAGATAAGACGAAAAATCGGAGAGACATCATTTGAACTCAGACTTCCATCTTATTGGAGGATACATCCGGTTTTTCACGTCAGCTTACTCCGACCTTATCACGAGAACGATGATAACAAGTTCCCGGACCGTCAACAATATTATCAGGAACCAGTCATCATCGACAATCACGAGGAATTTGAAGTGGAAAAGATCATAGGAGAAGCTCGGATCAACGGCAAGAAACATTATCTGGTCAAATGGCGAGGTTACGATTCCGAGGACAACACCTGGGAACCACTCCGTAATCTCAAGAACGCACGGGACGCAATCAAAGACTATCTTGAACAAGTTAGGAGAGAAACTCGGAAATTGAGCGAAATTGCAGCACCAATCGGATGCCATGTTGATACGATAAGGAGGCACCTCGGGAAAACAGACAACCCGAGATTGACAAGAATGGAAGACATAAAAGAACAGTGGGAGAACGCCTTCCCCCACCTTCACCAAAGTCTTCACACACAACTTCTTGTTAACAACACCTCCACCAACAACATGAACAGCACCACCAAGACCTTCGGCTACGATGTCGACCAGAAGATCAACTGGATTACTGCCCGATCTTGCCGACAATTCCGATACTTCTGGTACGACGAGAAGACCCCTGGCCGAGCGTATGTCGCCTTTTCGGCGATATACTACTTCAACGCCCAGTACCAACTGCTGGCCATCCACTTGGACAACTGTCCCTGCATTATGTGCTCGGACACGCTTGAGTACCAGTGGAGAGCAGCAAGTGACCCTCAATGGAGAGACGAGCAGCACCACAAGCAGTGTGGTGCAGAATACATTCGCCAACAGGTGAATGAGATCTTCGACAGCCCGAGCTCTCCCAGCGATATCGACAGCGGTATCGATATCGAGTCCGACCCCGATAGTGTTGACACTATCCCCATCGACCAGACCCGCGAGCTCGAGCCCGAGCGCCGCCTGGTCCAGTCCCCGGTCATCCCAACACCGCCGTCATCTCTCCTCCAACACATCGAGGAGAGCGAGGAGTGGGGAACCAACCCCAACCCCGACTGGGACACGGTCCCGAACGAACCCTCGCCCATCGCCACGGCATCCAACCTCGAGGACTCCGGCCTAACGCTGGCCCCCATGGTCAAGGTGACCATGGCGGACCTCCAGCA
>DATKKD010000203.1:0-1874 GCA_035543435.1 Thermoplasmatota archaeon | reverse complement strand
GGAGGAATACCGATGGCGAAGGCAGCCCCCTGGGATGACACTGACGCTCATGCACGAAAGCGTGGGGAGCAAACAGGATTAGATACCCTGGTAGTCCACGCCCTAAACGATGTCAACTAGCTGTTGGGGGTTTGAATCCTTGGTAGCGAAGCTAACGCGAGAAGTTGACCGCCTGGGGAGTACGGCCGCAAGGTTAAAACTCAAAGGAATTGACGGGGACCCGCACAAGCGGTGGATGATGTGGATTAATTCGATGCAACGCGAAAAACCTTACCTGGTCTTGACATGTACAGAACTTTCCAGAGATGGATTGGTGCCCGAAAGGGAGCTGTAACACAGGTGCTGCATGGCTGTCGTCAGCTCGTGTCGTGAGATGTTGGGTTAAGTCCCGCAACGAGCGCAACCCTTGCCATTAGTTGCTACCATTTAGTTGAGCACTCTAATGGGACTGCCGGTGACAAACCGGAGGAAGGTGGGGATGACGTCAAGTCCTCATGGCCCTTATGACCAGGGCTTCACACGTCATACAATGGTCGGTACAGAGGGTCGCGAAGCCGCGAGGTGGAGCCAATCTCATAAAACCGATCGTAGTCCGGATCGCACTCTGCAACTCGAGTGCGTGAAGTCGGAATCGCTAGTAATCGCGGATCAGCATGCCGCGGTGAATACGTTCCCGGGTCTTGTACACACCGCCCGTCACACCATGGGAGTGAGTTTCACCAGAAGTGGGTAGGCTAACCGTAAGGAGGCCGCTTACCACGGTGGGATTCATGACTGGGGTGAAGTCGTAACAAGGTAGCCGTAGGGGAACCTGCGGCTGGATCACCTCCTTTCTAGAGAAGGCGATCGTCAAGTACTCACAGCCTATCGGTTATTCATGATTTAAGGGTAGTAACTGGGTTTGTAGCTCAGCTGGTTAGAGCACTGTGTTGATAACGCAGGGGTCGTAGGTTCGAGTCCTACCAGACCCACCAGTTTGGGGGATTAGCTCAGTTGGGAGAGCACCTGCTTTGCAAGCAGGGGGTCGTCGGTTCGATCCCGTCATCCTCCACCATCTCAACTCAAACAAAAACGCATCTGGAAACGTTGTTTCCGGGTATCTTTTTGTTTGCGTTGAATTGACCGTCAGGTCAAACGCCCGATCTTTAACAAACTGAAGAAGCCGAATTAATTAGACGGCGAGATGAAATACGCGGAGTTAACTCTTCACGTAGGACAGATCGCCATCTTGGGAATTTGATTGTATCTAATGTCATGTCGCCATATCAAAAGGGGCGGTGTGACATGTCGCACAAACACATTCTGTCGGATTGGTAATCTAGGTTACTGAAATGATAGGGTCAAGCGACTAAGTGCATCTGGTGGATGCCTTGGCGATCACAGGCGATGAAGGACGTGTAAGCCTGCGAAAAGCGCGGGGGAGCTGGCAATAGAGCTTTGATCCCGCGATATCCGAATGGGGAAACCCACCCGCAAGGGTATCCCGTACTGAATACATAGGTACGTGGAAGCGAACCGAGTGAACTGAAACATCTAAGTAACTCGAGGAAAAGAAATCAACCGAGATTCCGTCAGTAGTGGCGAGCGAACGCGGAATAGCCTGTATGTGATAGAGATTGAGATAGTGGAAGGCATTGGAAACTGCCGCCGTAGTGGGTGATAGCCCCGTACACGAAATTTCATTCTTGGTACTGAGCATACGAAAAGTAGGGCGGGACACGCGAAATCCTGTTTGAAGATGGGGGGACCATCCTCCAAGGCTAAATACTCGTGATCGACCGATAGTGAACCAGTACCGTGAGGGAAAGGCGAAAAGAACCCCGGGAGGGGAGTGAAATAGAACCTGAAACCGGATGCATACAAACAGTGGGAGC
>DATKKD010000202.1:0-28503 GCA_035543435.1 Thermoplasmatota archaeon | reverse complement strand
TTCGCATTGTTAAGCATCAGTCCGCTACATGAGAAGACCGTCTATGAGAAACTCAAACAAATACCTGAGATTATCGAAGTCCACCCGTTGTTCGGGGAGTTCGACATCCTGGTCAAGATCGAGGCACGGGACATCGACAGCATCGGCAGTATCGTCATCAACAAGATCAGATCAGTCCAAGGGATTGTCGATACAAAGACCCTGATAGGGACAAAAAGCCTCTCGGGATAGTCGGTTATTACCTCCTGCCAGTATTTTAACCGGTTCATTTTTTTTCACTTTTCTTCTTTGTTCTGTGCTTTAATAGGCCTTTTATATAAGGATATATTTATGTATTAGAAAAGGATAAGATACTAAGGGGGATTATATGAAGAACTACCTCGTCGGACTTAGCCTTTGTTTTCTCATAGTCTTTTCGGCCGTACCAGCGATTGCGGGGCTTACCAGGTTGTACCACCCAGTTCAGGACGCCATCCTACAGGACCCCGGGGCGGTCATCTACGTCGATGACAGCAACACCCAGGGTCCCTGGAACGGTAGCCATGACCACCCGTACCGCACCATCCACGACGGCATCACCAATGCGGGAGACGGGGATACCGTCTACGTATTCAACGGGCTGTACACTGAGACCGTGACGGTGAACAAATCCGTTTACATCAGAGGAGAATCACAGGAAGGTGCGATCATCGACGGCGGCAGCAACGGTAGCGTGGTGCGCGTCACCGCAGAAAATGTGCGCATGAGGCTTTTCACCGTGAGAAACTCAGGCGGCTTCTCAGGCAATTCGGGGATTGTGGTGGATGCGAATGCAACCACCATTACTGATTGCATGATCTACCGTACGCGGAATGGGATTCTCGCAGAGAACCGAAGCAACCTTATGATCACCGCTTGCATGTTCTATACCAACGGTATGGGCGTCGTCACCAAGCACACCTTCTACCTCACCCTTGATCAATGCACCCTCTATCACAACGCGATCGGTGTGTACCTGAATGACACCCACTGCGTCAACATCACGAACAGCTACACTACGACCAACGGCATCGGCATCCTTGCGACCCAGTCCTCCAACATTAACCTTGAGCATTGCGCCGCGACCGACAACGATGACAACGAGGGCGGGATGTTTTTCATGGATTCCATCTACATCACAGTCCAGAACTGCAACTTTGCGAATAACGGCGTCGGCGTCCGCCTCACCGGGTCCTCTGCCTGCTACATCAATGAATGCAACTTCTCCCGTAACACCCATTTCGCCTGCATGTTCTCGAAATCCTTGTCGAGCATCATCGTCACCCGTTGCCTCTTCTCAGAGAATCTCCGCTACGGATTCTATGTGATGAACAGCGCGTTCACGGTCTCATGGAGCAACTTCGAGCATGACGCGATCTATGGTATTTGGGCGGACTCATCGCGAGTGGACGCCCGCTATAACTGGTGGGATTCCTTCACCGGTCCGGCACACACAGGGTTATTGCGTGCAGACCGCGTCAGCTGGGACCCACGCACCATCGGGTACACCCCTTGGGTGACGTTCCCTCTTCCGGACTGCGGCTCAGACTGGCAGACCGACAAGTACTTCACGCAACCAGAGAACATCACGCCCTGGCCGGAGCAGCTCAACCTGCCTGGCAACGATACGGACCATGACGGGGCACCTGACTGGTGGGAGACACAATGGGGGTACAACCCGCTTGTCTGGGATGATCACGCGCACCTTGACCCAGACGGCGACGGCCTCACCAACCTCGAAGAATGCTACATGGCCTCCGCGAATGCAAGTCCGTTCCACAAGGACGTGTTCCTTGAGTTCGACTGGGTCACCTCCACGAACAGTAACGTCACCAACCAGCCACAACAGACAGATATCTCTACCATGGTCGCTGCGTTTGCAAAGCACAACATCACCCTGCATGTCGATACGGGGAACCTCGGGGGTGGGGAAGAAATCCCGCTACATCCGTACGTTACCTTCTCAGACGTCGTGGATTTGTACTGGGATTATTTCCTCCATGACGACTTGAACAACCCGCGACAACGCATCTTCCACTACGGCCTCGTCTGCGATCATAGCGACGGCAACGGCTACGCGGTCTTCGGCTGGGACAACCTCAACGCGTTCATCATCGCCGCGGAACAGCTCACTCTCGCTCAGCCACGGTACCAACGCGACTGGCTCATCGTCTGCGGCTCCATGCACGAGCTCGGGCATACCTTTAGCCTCACCGCGAAACGCTTCATCGGGATCGACGACAAGGTGACCCTGAAGCCCAGGTACAAGGAATTCTGGGAGACGCTCCCCTACCGCAGCGTCTTGAACTACCTGTACACCTACTCGTTCCTGGACTACTCCGACGGCTCCCGTGGACGCCATGACTTCAACGACTGGGGGAACATCGACTTCTCGTTTTTCAAAAACACGAACTTTCGGATCCTTTAGTCCTCTTTCCACTTGGTGAGGATTACGCCGCTGATGAAGAACACGGCTGCGAACACGATGACGACCCCGCCGTTGATGAGCGCTTCGTTTTGGTTCAGGTAGATCATCGAATTGCGCAGTCCCTCGTTCACGTAGTACAATGGAAGCACGCGAGCGACAACCTGGAGGAACTGCGGCATCTGCTCGAGCGGGAAGAAGGTGCCAGCGAGGAACATCATCGGGAAGCTGATGGCGCCGCCAGCGGTGTCCGCGGTCTCCTCTTCTTTGACGAATCTACCGATGAGCATCCCCATGCCGGAGAAGAGGAAGCTTGTTGCAATCACGATGATGATGACCAGCGGTGTGATGTTCACGGTCATACCGAAGACCAGGATGCCGATGATGGAGATGAGGGTAGTGGTGATGCCAGCGAGGAACATCATGAACAACATTTTGGCTAGGATCCATTCGGTCCTCGTGATCGGCGTCGTCTGCAGCTTCCTCAAGATGCCGTCTTTCCGGTACTTGGTGTTGCGTTCGATGCTGCCGTAGATGGCGCTCTGCATGATGGTGAATCCGATCATCCCGGGCAGGAAGAAATCGATGTAGTTGAAGTTCTCCGTGATGGTCTTGATTTCACTGACTCCGATGATATTACTCCCGTGCGAGATTTCCATGTTCATCTGTTGTAATATACTGGTGACCACGCTGCGTACCACCTGGACTGTGGTCTGGTCGCTCGGGTCGTAGTAAAACGATAAGTTTACTTTTTCTGACAGCCTCACCTTATCCCCGAACCCTTTCGGGATTACGATCACCGCCTTGATGTTCTTGTCCTTGATGTACTCGGTGATGTTGACATCAGGCTTCACCATATTGATGTTGAAGAGTTTTGTCGAATTCAGGGTGGTGTTGAACATCTCTGAGATTTGCGATTGGTCCTCATCTTGGATGTACAACGTATATTTCGTGTTGCCGACCCCAGAGAAGATCGCACCGAAGAGCAGGATGAGGATGATGGGGAAAGCGAGGCTCCAGAACATCCCGCCACGGCTGCGGTACCAGCCTTTGACGCTGTACACGAAATCCATGCCTATGATCTTGAAGTTCATTGTTCTTCCTCCATGAGCTTTGAGCCGGTGAGCCGCAGGAATACCTCTTCGAGGTTCGACCGTCTGATGTCGACGCTGTCGTACTCGACGCAGTCATGACGCAGGTGAGAGAGAATCTCGAGGACGCGTTCCTTGTAGTCGATTTTGACTGCGATATCGCTGTTTCCCTCCGAAGATGCATCAGGGAACCCTTCTTGTTTGAGCATGGCAACGACATCGGCGGCATCCTTGCATTTCTTGATGTGAAGGATGCTGCCGGAACCATAGCGTTGGATGAGATCTTCAAGGGAACCCTCCGCGATGATCTTGCCTTTATGGATGACGGCTATGTGGTCAGCGAGGAACTCGGCCTCCTCCATATAATGCGTGGTGAGAAACACGGTTTTTCCTTTCTTCCGCAGACCGGCGATGACGCCCCATACCTCGCGTCGCGCCTTCGGGTCAAGCCCGGTGGTAGGCTCGTCAAGGAAGATCACCTCGGGGTCGTTGACGAGTGCGATTGCGACACCGACCCGCTGCTTCAACCCTCCAGAGAGGGTCTTGTACAGCATGTTCTTATGGTCGGTGAGATCGAGCGTGCTGATGATTTCGTCGACGTCTGCCTTCTTCTTGAACAGGTTAGAAAAGTACAAAAGCGTCTCCCGTACGGTGAGCCGTTCAAAGGAATGGAACTCTTGGGGGAGGATGCCGATTTTCTCTTTCACTCCATTGAAATCGGTTCGAATGTCGCATCCGAGAAGTTTGATGGTGCCGCTGGTCGGCTGCCGGATCGACTCGATCATCTCCACGGTGGTGGTCTTCCCAGCGCCGTTCGGTCCGAGGAATGCGAACACCTCCCCTTTTCGTACAGCAAAAGAGATGTCGTTGACCGCGATTAAGTCGCCGTAGACTTTCTTGAGGTGTGTCACCTCGATCGCGTGCCCGTTCGGTCGACTTTGTAACGGTATCGTGATGCGTCCTTTAGAGTGACAACCAGGGCAGACAACCACTTGCTGTTCCCCTGGGTTGCCGTGGAACACGGAGATTTCACCGCAAACAGGACATTTGAACCTTTGCTCGATCATAATGCCTCCCTTATGAATTTTAATAAATCTGTCATGATAAATAGGTATTTATCCTTTATCCTATCCTAACAGCTGTCTTTTAAAAAGCCGCATCTTTGTGTCGAAGGAGTACATGATAGGTACTCCGGTGGGGATTTCCACCTCTGGGATCTTCTCGTCAGAGATGTGCTCCACATATTTCATGATGGAACGCAGGCTGTTGCCGTGGGCGACGATGAGCACGTTCTTACCTTCCTGTAGCTGCGGCAGGATGTGACGCTGGTAGTACGGTATTGTCCGCTCGCAGGTGTCCTTCAGGCTCTCCCCGTTGGGTGGTGCGATGTCGTAGCTGCGCCGCCACAGATGCACCTGTTCTTTGCCGTACTTCTTCCTGGTCTCGTCTTTATTGAGCCCTTGTAGGTCCCCGTAGTACCGCTCCGCGAGGTCCACCGCCTGATAGATCGGCAACTCCCGTTGGGTGTCACCCGCGTGATGCTCCCAGTCATGGACTCGCTGTTCCTCATGGTAGATGATCGGGGTTCGGGTGTCGTCCAGCTCCAACAGGATATAATGGAGGGTTTGTAAGGCACGCAGGAGGTGTGAGACGAAGATGGCATCGAAATGAACCTCTTTGATCTTCTCGCCCGCGGTGGTCGCCTCGAGCCGTCCTTTGATAGAGAGGGGCACGTCGACCCAGCCGGTGAACCTGTTCTCCAGGTTCCATTGCGATTGTCCATGGCGGACCAAGACCAACAACCCCATATCGCTTACACCTCGTACAATGGATAGTATTTATCTTTGAGGTATGCGATGAAGACATTAGAATTTAACCCTTCACCGCAGATCTTTTTGATGATGTCGTCTGCCGCCATGAGACGACCGTACTGGTGGACGTGTTCTTGTAGCCAGGAGGTGATGCGTGCGAGGTTCCCATTGGCGATTTCCTCAGGCAGTCGAGGGATTTCTTGTGTGATTGTTTTAAGCAGCTGTGAGCCGTAGATGGTGCCGATTGCGTAGGTCGGGAAGTAGCCGAACTCGCCGCCACTCCAGTGCATGTCCTGCAGCACTCCTTCGGTGTCCGTCCTCGGCGTCACTCCCAGCAATTCCGTCATCTTCTCATTCCAGGCCTGTGGCAACTCAGCGACCGTGATTTTCCCTTCGATGAGTGCCAGCTCGAGTTCGAACCGCAGAATCACGTGCAGGCAGTAGGTGAGTTCATCCGCCTCCACCCTGATGAGCGAGGGTCGCACCTGATTCACTGCTTGGTACCAAGCGTCTGCATTCATGCCTTTGCAAGCGCCAGGTGCTGTTTTTCTAAACACGGGTGTGAAGTAGATCCAGAAGGGTTTGCTTCGTGCGATCATATTCTCCCAGAACCTGGACTGGGACTCATGGATGCCGAGTGACGGCGCATCAGAAATCACCGTGTCCTTGTAGGGGCCTTTCGGCAGTCCGAGCTCGTAGAGCGCGTGGCCTGCTTCATGGATTGTCGAGAAAAATGAGGCGAGGAGGCCCTGGTGCGTGTAATTGGTGGTGATCCGCACGTCATCATCAGCGAGGGTGGTGGTGAACGGGTGCGCGGAGACGTCGAGACGCGTTCGGTCTGCCGGTAGTCGCATCTGTTGCATGGCGAGCATGCAGAGTCTCTGCTGTGTCGCTGCGTCAAGATGCAGAGGTAGTGGTCGCTGCTCGTGGTAGCGTGTGCTTCCGGTGATGGTCTCGAGGAGTTCGACGAGTTTCGGTCTGAGTATCCCGAATTCCTGCTTAAGTATCGGCACCGTCATGCCTTCCTCGTAATCATCCAGCAGGCTGTTATATGCGTGTCCTGGGAGTTTGACGAGGTCGCAGTATTCCCGTTCAAGCCCTATGATTTTCTCCAAATGTGGTGCGAAGGTGGAGAACGTGTTGTGTTCCTTCGCTTCCTGCCATGCCGCGTATGCGCGGGTCGTCACCTGTGACATTTTTTCGACGAATGACGCTGGGATTTTTCGTGCCTTCTCTACGTCCTCCTTGAGCCGGGTGACGACGTGTCGGTGTGTTTCGGACAGGTTGGTGATGTCCTCATTGAGGGTCGTGAGGTGATGGTAGAACTCATCTGAGGTGACGCGCTCGTGGGCGAGTCGTGAGATGAGGGAGATCTGGTCAGCACGTTCCTCAATCCCTTTTGGTGGCATGTACGTCATCTGGTCCCAGCCGAGTAGGGCGCCGATCCCTCCAAAATTCGCTAGCTCCTTCTGTTGTGCATAGATGAATTCAAGCGAGGCTTTCATGGTATGTTCCTCCTAGATTTTCAGTTCGATGCCGGCCGGGCAGTGATCGGACCCTTGGACCTCGGGCATGATGAACGCATCTTTCACGCACGGTAGAAAAGCTTTGTCGACAAAGAAGTAGTCAATCCGCCAGCCGACGTTGCGCGCTCGTGCCCCTGTCTTGAGATCCCACCAGGAATATTGATTAGGCTCGTTATGGAACGCTCTGAAGGTGTCCACATATCCATGGTCAATGAAGGTGTCGATCCAGGCGCGCTCGATCGGGAGGAACCCAGAGATGTGTGCGTTTTCCTTGGGCCTGGCAATATCGATCTCCTTGTGCGCGGTGTTGAAATCACCGCAGACGACGATATGTTTTTTCTTTGCCTTAAGCGTGTCCGCGTACGAGAGGAACTCATCGTAGAAATCGAGCTTGAACTGGAGGCGTTCCGCGTTCTTTTTCCCGTTCGGGAAGTAGATGTTTATAAGGACGAACTCAGGGTAGGCCGTGATGAGGATGCGCCCTTCCGTGTCGAACTGCTGTCTGCCGAACCCCATCTCCACCTTGATCGGATTCTGCTTAGAGAACGTCGCAACCCCGCTGTAGCCTTTCTGCTCCCCAGGGTTCCAGAAGAGGTTGTACCCGGGGACGTTCCTGAGATGCGGTGGGAGCTGCTCCGGTGATGCCTTGATCTCCTGCAGGCAGAGGATGTCGGGTTCTTCTTTCTTCAGCCAGGTGAACAATCCTTTTCTCTCGGCTGCCCGTAACCCGTTGACGTTCCAACATAAAATCTTCATGGCCTCGACCTTCCCTAAAGCACCATAAGGGTGATATGGTTATTTGTTTTTTCCTTGTGATGTTCGTTCCATGAGAGCCATGTAGAACCCGTCGGTATCATCAGTGTCAGGCCAGCATCGCTGCTCGCTTATCAGACGGAATGAACTTGCATGGATTTGAAGGAAACGTGCAATTTGCGTCTCGCATTCGGAAGGAAGGATGCTGCAGACCGAGTACACCATGCGACCCCCAGGCTTTGTTAACGATGAGTACCGCCCGAGCAGGTCCTGCTGCAGGGTGATGAGTCGTTCAAGGTCGTCATTTGTGAGTTTCCATTTGATGTCCGGGTTCCTGCGCATCGTCCCAAGTCCTGAGCAGGGTGCGTCGAGGAGCAGCCGGTCCGCAGTTCCCTCGAGACGCTTGTAAACCTTGGACGAGGAGATGCATCTAGCCTCGATCGTGTCAATGCCTGCCTTCGCTGCTCGTTTGCGTAGTTCGGCAAGTCGCCATTCCTGCGTATCCAGCGCGATGACCTTCCCCTTGTTTCTCATGAGCGTCGCGAGATGCAGGGTCTTGCCTCCTTCGCCTGCGCAGGCGTCGATCACGCGCATGCCCTCCTGCGGGTCGAGAAGGTGACTGACCAGTTGTGATGCCGCGTCCTGGACCTCGAACAGTCCTTCACTGAAGCTTGGTAGCGCAAAGACGTTGCGTTTTTCCATAAGGCGTAAGGCATCTGGATGTCCCTGCAGTGGTTTGACGATGATTCCTTCCTTACGCAGAATCGTGATGAGCTCCTTTTTCGTGATTCTCAGGGTGTTGACCCTTAGATCGATGTCTGCGGGCGTGTTGAGTGCCTTGATCACCGGATACCAGCGTTCCTTGAGTTCCTGCTCGCCGCGCTCGTCAAGCCAATCGGGGAGCGACTGTGCGATCGCCCGCACTTGCTTGATACTTACTAGCCGTCGTTTCAATGCAGAAGTATCTTGGTTTTTTAACCCTTTGAAGAGAAAGTAAATTTGCACGAGATGATCGAGGTCGTTTATGGACGGTTTTCTCTCAAGGAGGTACCAGAGCAGCCGCCAGTTCCTGATGATGTCATAGACGCACTCCGAAAACACTGCTTTTTCCTTGTCACCCCACTCCTTGCGGTTCCTGAGTGTTGTTTGGATTGCTTTCGTCGCGTATTGGTTCTCCCAGAATACCGCTCGAAGTATGTTGGGTAGCTCCGGGGACACCCGGCGTAGTAGTTCTGGTGGGATTCTCATAGACCCTTCACTGGCGTTGGAACCATCATGAGGCCATTAATAAATTCAACCCTGATATCACCGCGTTCGTGTCAAATTATATTTTAATAGAAGGATTGTACGACCAGTGAAAATCGATTTTCTAAAATCTGTCGTCTCCGGAGGTTTGGAGTGCACATTTGCTGTTCATCTGGTTTAAGATTCGTACACGAGACTTTTTTAGAACCCGTTGGAGTTACTTTCGCTCACCTCCCCATCTTAGATTTATAACCACGGACGACCATTACAGGTTCAATTGACGAGCACTTGGGAGACATGCCAGCCCCTTCCCATCGCATCTCTGCCACGACTTGTCAAGGAGAGCATCCCATCCCATCTCTCCCCTCTTTTTTCTTTTACTCATCCACAAATGTTTTATAGACAAACACCATAATGAAACGCACTAACACGCCTTGTGTGTGGAGGAGATAGCATTCTCGAAAAAAAATGCGAGATGTGTAAACATACGTTCCATCTCGACGAGCATCAGATGGGGCTCGTGTTTAACGACAAGTTTTTCATCTGTGAAGACTGCCGGACGAACACGTCAGACCAAGAAATGATGGAATGGTCACAGAGCATCATGCGGGGACCAGGGGTTGGGATGCCGATATCGCTATGGCTCATCAACGAACAGAACAAGGATAAGCAACCGTTCATACGACATAAATAACGAAACTCCTTGAACAACTGCTCGAACCAGTCCTATCACAATCCTTTTTTATAGCGAGAGTCATGCTGGTGTCGCATGTTCATCGTCAAGCTCGGCGGCAGCGTGATTACAGAGAAGGCCAAGGACTGCTGCTTCAGGCAGGAGGTCATGGACAACCTCGCGGCACAGGTGAAACGCGCAGGGAAAGAAATGATCCTGGTCCATGGCGCAGGCTCGTTCGGCCACATCCTTGCGAAGCAGTACGACCTGAACAGCGGTTTCAAGAAGAAAAGCCAGCTGCAGGGTTTTGCTCTGACGCACGCGCAGGTACAACGGCTCAATAACCTGGTGCTTGGGAGTCTCCAGAACCATGGCCTCGCCGCGGTGTCAATCCCGCCGCATGCAGTCATCACACTTCGGGACCATAAGATATCGCACTTGGACGTGGATGCCTTTAGAAGCTACTTAAGACAGGGATTCCTCCCCGTGACCTTCGGCGATGTCGCCCTCGATAAAACCCTTGGGTTTTCCATCTGCTCGGGCGACTTCCTCGTGGAACTCCTCGCCCTCCAGTTCAAACCAGAGAAGGTGATCTTTGTGATGGATGAGGACGGGCTGTACACCACAAACCCTAAAACCACTCAGGATGCTCGATTCATCGAGACGATAACGAAAAAAGAGCTACGAGCACTCACGACAACCTCCAATAAACACGCGGACGTGACGAGAGGTATGGCAGGGAAACTCGCCTCGATTGAACACATCGCACGAGTAGGGATTGACACGATTCTCGTGAATGGGAATGTACATAACCGCTTGTACGATATCTTGAAGGGAAGGAACACGAAATCCACACGAATCCTTGGGGAAGAACCATGAGCCAAACGGAGGAACGGAAGCGGGAGCATGTGCAGATCTCACTCAAAGAGAACGTGGCAACCCATCATAATTACTGGGATGACGTCATCCTCTCCCATAACGCGTTACCAGAAATCAACGAGGAGGATATCACTCTCTCAACACAGCTGTTCAACAAGAAACTCGCAGCGCCGCTCATCATCTCCGGGATGACCGGCGGATACACCGAGGGGCGCAAAATCAACGAGCACCTCGCATCCGCTGCAGCGCATTTTCAGATCGGCATGGGTATCGGCTCCCAGCGGGCAGCTCTCGAGAACCAGAAACTCGAGGAGACCTACAGTGTCGTCAAGGCGTACGACATCCCACTCAAGATCGCAAACATTGGCGCCTCGCAGATGGTGCTTTGGGACAAACAGACCATCCTGCAGAACGCGGAGAAGATCGTCAATATGATCGATGCTGATGTTATCGCGGTCTGCCTCAACTTCCTGCAAGAAGCAGTGCAGCCCGAGGGTGAGGCACATGCAAAAGGGTGCCTCTCGACCATCGAGATGCTCGCCCAGGAATTCGGCCGACCGATCATCGTAAAAGAGAGCGGTGGCGGGATTTCCGGGAAAGTCGCACACCTGCTCAAAAGAACAAAGATCGCTGGTATCGATGTCGGTGGCTCCGGCGGCACCTCGTTTTCTGCGGTCGAATACTACCGGGCGAAACTCAAAGGGGACATCCACAACATGCGGGTGGGCCAGACGTTCTGGGACTGGGGTGTACCCACCCCGGATTGCATCCTTGAGGTCGGCAAGACGACGAACTGGGAACTCCCCATCATCGCGACCGGTGGCATCCGCCATGGCCTTGATGTCGCAAAGGCTTTGGTGCTCGGCGCGCACGCGGCAGGTATCGCGCGCTCTCTCCTGAAACCAGCGGTGAAGGACAGCAAAACAACGAAACTCGAGCTTGAGGTGATCATCAGGGAATTACGGACCGCGATGTTCCTCGTCGGCGCGAACACTGTCGAAAAATTATCGGATACGGAAGTGAAATTGAAACATGACCTTAGAGAGTGGACTCAGTAAAAAAACAGTCTTATTCAATAAATACTGGCGAAGATACCTCACATCTGGCATGCCGCCTACGTTGTATCAAGCGGCCTGGCATCTCCCCAATGCTGGTGGTAAAAGGATACGACCCTTTCTCGCGCTCACTTCCTGTGAAAGCGTGGCTGGGACCGTCAAATCAGCGCTCCCGTTCGCCTCGGCCCTTGAACTCATGCACAACTTCACCCTGGTCCATGACGACATCATGGACCGGTCCTTGTTGCGGCGGAACTACCCAACAGTCCATGTGAAATTTGGGGAACCGTCGGCAATCCTTGCCGGGGACCTCGTGTTTGCGAAATCCTTCGAAGCACTGCTGGACACCCCTGTTGAGTACCAGACGTTCAAGACGCTTGAGCAGTGGTTCATTGATTGCATCATCGCGATTTGCGAAGGTCAGCATCTTGACATGGAGTTTGAGAAGCGCGCCACAGTCTCCGAGAAAGAGTATCTCGGCATGATCAAGAAAAAGACCGCGGTCCTTTTCCAGCTCTCCGCGAAGGGCGGCGCTCTTATCGGGGGTGGGAACCCCAAGGAGATCGCTGCGCTTTCGACCTATGGGCTGTCACTGGGGCTTGCCTTTCAGATCTGGGACGACTGCTTGGATATGAGCAGCGACGAAAAAACCATTGGGAAGGACATCGGCAATGACATCAGGAATGGCAAGAAGACCATGATCGCGGTCCATTCCCTGTCCCACGCAACTGGGAAGCAGAAGGACCTATTGAAGGCCCTGTTTGGGAATCGGCAGGCCTCAGACGCTGAGGTAAAGAAAGTGTTCAGGTGCTTCCGTGATCTCGGTTCGATCGAGTACGCACAGAACCAGGCGAGGCGGCTTAACGCCCGCGCGAAGAAAGCGCTTGCTTCCCTTCCTGATTCCAAGGCTTCCCAGCTTCTACGCGACCTCGCTGATTATGCGATCCAAAGGGAAAAATAACCATGACGGCAGAGGACATCCAGCGGGAGGCACGAAAGTTCGCACTCCAGAACGCGGTGCAGTTCCATGGCACAGCCAATGAGAAAGCGGTCGCTGGGAAGGTCATTGCAGCGTTGAAGAAAGACAAGGTAACGCCCGCGCAGATCCTCCCGATCGTCAATGTTGTGGTCGATGAGGTCAACCGCCTGTCCCTTGAACAGCAGACCAACGAGTTGGAGGCTCTCGCACCAGAGCTTTTACAAAAGGAGAAGAAAGAACGGGATTTCTCACTTCCGGACCTACCGTTCGCGGAAAAAGGCAAGGTAGTAACACGGTTCCCACCCGAGCCGAACGGGTACCTCCACATCGGGCATGCGAAGGCTGCCGTCATTGACCATGAGTACGCCAGGTTGTACGACGGCAAGTTCATTTTACGGTTCGATGACACGAATCCTGAGAACGCCCAGCTGGAGTTCTACGAGGCTCAGAAAGAGGATCTCCGATGGCTGGGCATTGACTGGGACAAGGAGTACCACACCTCAGACAACCTCGAGACGCACTACCGGCTCGCGGAGCAGCTGCTTCGTCAGGGTGACGCGTACGTCTGCCAGTGCACCTCGGAGGCCATCAAGGAGGGCAGGTTCAACTCTAAAGCATGCAGCTGCCGAGCGGACAACATCGGTGAGAAGGCGCTTGATTTGTGGCGTGAGATGCTCGCCGCCCCTGAGGTCGGTGGAATCCTGCGGCTGCGAGGGGATATGGTAAGCGAGAACACCGCGATGCGGGACCCGACCCTGTTCCGGATGATCGAGCAGGCGCATCCGTTGACCGGGGAGAAGTACCATGTGTGGCCGACGTACGATTTCGCTGGCGCGGTCGAGGACAGCCTGAGCGGAGTGACGCACCCGTTTCGCACCAAGGAATATGAGCTTCGCGACCCGGTGTACTTCAGGATTCTGAGTCTGCTGAAACTGCGTGAGCCGCACCTCATGGAGTTCTCACGGCTCTCCATCGAAGGGATGCCGGTGTCGAAACGCAAGATCAAACCCCTCATCGAGAAGGGGCTCGTGACCGGCTTCGATGACGTCCGTTTACCGACCTTGCGCGGCCTCAAGCGGCGTGGAATCGTGCCAGAGGCGATCAAGCAGTTCGTCCTTCAGCAGGGGTTCTCTAAGGTCGAGTCCGTGGTCGATTTCAGTCTGGTCGAGTCGGTGAACCGCAAGGTCCTGGACCCGCTGGTGAAGCGGTACTACTACGTCCCTAACCCGGTGCATCTCGTGGTTGAAGATGCGCCGAAAAAGGAAGTGAAACTCCCCTTGCATCCGGTCGCTTCCATGGGCGAGCGTACGATGCAGACCGAGACCAGTTTTTTCATTCCACGTGATGACGCTCTGAAGATGACCACCGGCAGTATGTTTCGTCTGAAGGGATTGTACAACGTGAGGATCACGAAAACCGGCGCCGAGATGGCAGGGTCGTACGCGGGTGAGGAGCTGCTCGCGGATACCGCGAAGATCCAATGGGTCACCGACGACCATCTTCCTCTCAGGGTCGTCGTCCCTGGGCTGATCTTCAAAAACGACGCCTACAACCCAGACAGCCTCAAGGAGATGAAAGGGTTCGCGGAGCAGGCGGTATCGACGTTGCCTGACGGCGAAATCGTGCAGTTCGAACGCGTCGGGTTCGTGCGGCTAGAGAGACAGCAGAAACAGCTTCTCGGCATCTTCACCCATAAATGAGCAGGTCACTGTTTCGTTAACGTCTCGACGGCTCCACCGGCGACCGGGGTGAGCGTCAAGACCGTGTTGTTCTTCGAGAACACATACTGGTACGCGCCAGGGTAGTACGTATCGATGAGCAGCTTGCCGTTCCGCAGACTCCAGTTTCCTAGAATATGATGGATGCCTACGGTAGTGGTCGCATAGGAACCATTGTCATAGAAAATGACCGTATCGGTGTAGTTGCTGCCGTCCATGGGGTTGATTTTCACTTCGGTGATCCAGGTTCCGATGAACTTCTGTTTCTCACTTGAGTTCTGGACACAACCACAGGTGCTCATGAGGAACAGCACCAAAATCATCCCCGTGGCCACGAGTCGTTGTCGCATCCGGCTTCTATCTCTGTATCGTGGGTCGGTATTTTAGGGTTGCACTCGACCTTACCTTGTTCGTCGTCTCCGGATCATCATCCGATGTCGAAGGGCGTTTTCGCGGGATGCCGGTCGAAGTTGAACCAGGGAATCGTGATACCGTAGATTGTCCCTGGTCGCAGGACAATCAGGATCCACTCCTTGGTGCCTCTAATGGGTCTGGGGAGCATCGACCGCCAGGTATCCCAATAGTTCCCGTCCCAGACATTCCCGGTCCTGCGTTGGAGGCCGAAGAAATACCAAAACGTACTATGGTTCGTGTTGTCGATGAAGTTGTTGCCCGTGATGCTTGCGCGATTGACGTAGTACAGGGAGATGCCGACCTCGTTGTCCCGGATGATGTTCCCTGTGATGGTGTCGTCATCGGAGTCAAACAGGTAGACGCCGATGCTGTTGCCCCTGATGAGGTTCCCGTACGCGTGGAAATTCGTGGCGACATTGGGTCGGTTGTAACTCAAGATGCCGGCGTCCTCGAACTGGTTTCCACTGTGCTGGATGGTGAAACCGCTGATGGTCGCGTTTGCGCCGATCCACACGACGATGCCGGTGCCTCCTCCGTCGATCACCGTCCCTTGGATGTGTTGTCCGAGCAGATGGATCATCTTGTTCATGGTCACGTGTTCGTAGTACGTCCCGTTGTAGACGAAGACGGTGTCGCCGTCCGTGGATGCGTTGACCGCTTCCTGGATCCTGGTGTAATTTCCTGGTCCTGAGCCGCCCACGTACCACCATCTGCCTCTTGTCTTTTCCGCGTGCGTGGAAACGGCGGCAAGTCCTGCGCCAAACAACACAAAAAGAGTTCCTATGGCGAATCCTTTTCTCTTCAGTTCTTGTGTTTGCATGGTTCCTCCCTTTAATATCTCCTAATGAACGGGTTGTTTTAAATAACTTTCTGACTGAAGAACCAGGTAATATTCAGCATTGAGTTCGTTCTACAAAGGAAGATATTTAAGTCTCTTATCGATTTCCACTCTAATTCGGGATGCAACACGAAAGGATGGGATAACACGATGCGCTTCCTTACGAACCTTATGCTTGTGGTAGGTCTTTTCTCTTTGATCGGTGTCGGCCAGGCAGCAGCCGCACCAAACCTCACCCAAATGGACTTCAGCACGACCACGCTTGCGGTCGTCATCACCGTGGTCGCGTTGATCCTTGCATTTTTCTTCCTGATGGGCGGCGTGAAGTACGTCACGCCGGAGAACGTGCTCGACACCGAGGTGCGCAAACATTTGTATGATTATATTGATGAGTACCCGGGGAGTCATCTGCGGGAGATTGCTCGGGAACTGGATCTGAAGCCGAGCAACGCAGCCTGGCATCTGAGGAAACTCGAGCAGACGAACCTCGTCCGGAGCAGGAGCATCGGAGGTAAGAAGGTGTACTACCTTGTCGAAGGAGGCCTTGAGGCGAAGCAGCGGGCGATCTCAGAGTCAATCTTGAGAAACAAGAACGCGCGTGATATCCTGCAGTTTCTTACAGACCACCCCGGCAAGCACCTTCTCGAAATCGCGCATGCGCTGGACATCAACCATCATGTGGTGCGCTGGCATCTCAACAAGATGTACGAGGCGGAGCTGGTCGAAGGAGACACGATGAACTCCGCGTACCCTGTCTATTACCCCACAGAAATCGGACGGCAGACGATAGAAACCTACCACGAGTATCTAAGAACCGTACCAGAGCACGCTGCTTAGATCCTGCCGACGTCCACGACCTCGACGCTGTCGACCTTCTTGATTTTCTCGAATTTTTCGACGATAGGGTCGAGGCCGCCAGCGGTGTCAGGCACCGCGATCGTCACATCAAGGCCACGCAGGCCGAACGCGATCTCTTTGATTTCGACGCGTCCGAGCCGGACCGGCTTTTGGACGATCTTTTTCACTTCCTCGGAAATAGCGTCCATATCCTTATCTGTAACGACGCCACCGGGCATCAAACGTATCAATGCAATGACTTCCCCCATGGTCATGTCCTCCTGTTATGGTCCTCGGAACCCGCATTTCGGGCAGACGTACACGACGCTTTGCTCCCGGCAGTTCGAGCACCGTCCGATCACGGTCGCACAAGTCGGACAAGGGAACGTCGTGGACCCTTGTTCAAGTAACCCTTTGCCGCATGAAATGCATCGACTCGCTTTTTTCATAGGAAAGGCTGTATACACTCCTTATTTTTAAAGATGACGCTGGAGATAGTAGTTCCGAAAGTTCCTACCAAAGAACCGCAGGATAATAATCTAAGGTTTTTTGCGAGTTCAAAACGTGGTCTGAAAACATGAATTGTTTGCACTTCAAGAAAAATTTGGTATTTTTCTTAAAAAAATAATGGGAGAAATCTAGCATCCGCTAAGAATCGTATTAATAACAAATGAGATTGGAGGCATTGTCAACCTCCAGGATCTACCGAAACAAGGATGCTACAGAAATACTTGGACGTAATGAGGTGGTCCCCATTGAAGACTCCGATAACAGCTAGGCACACGAGGATATCTGCAAGTAGCCATAGATTGTACAACAGGACGGAGAACATGAAATAGAACAATCGGATGAAGTAATTCTTCGAGGTGGTCTTTGGTCTAAATGAATGTTTTTTTACTCTGTAGCTTGTTTCTATCCCCCAGCGTTTGCTATAGAGATAGAATAAACGCTCCGCCAAGTCTACATCGTTCTCATTGAAGTCGATGTTGGTCGCAAACGCTCTCTTCACTCCAAACTCATCATTGACTAGTATAATGTTGAATCGGGATTCTTTCATTTCATAATCCTTGATAACAGTGGGTGCTGGCATGACTTCAAGTATCTTCTTGATCCGCTCGTTAGCGGTGCATGGCATCAAGAACTTGAGATGAAAATATTTGAAGAGTTCCACGGATTCCGAGTCAAAGAAACCACGATCCACATATAACCGTCGTATTTTCACTCGTTGTAATGCATGTTCAATGAGTGCCCGAAGGGCCTCCTGTTTGTTATCAAAGGGTCCGACAGGTATTGCGAGAAGTGTGAATCGTTGGTTCCTTTCTGATATGGTTATAGTGGCGAACTTGTAGCAATGTGTCGTTCCTCGATCTGGTTTCATATCAGTGACCATAGGGGCGTTCTTGTCTCCATAGAAATGCCAGCTTGTGTAATCGATTGAGCAGTCGACAATCCGTTGGAATTGGTTCGCCTTGCGTGCTGTCTCCCAGATCATCTCGAAAATAGAGAAGAATATGCGTTTGATTTGTTCAACATCATTGTAGTCCTTCAAATGGTAGAGCAGCGTATCTCCGTTGGGTGTTTTGGTTCGTTGGAGTTGGAATGTTTTGCTTCCGTTTTCCGCGAAGTCGTTGGTGTTGCACATGTGGAGCATGAGGTCGATGAAGTCATGTTTCTGGTAAATGGAGTTCTTCCCAATATTCAGGTCAATGACTGAGGAGAAGCGTTTCTTGAAGAGGATACTGATCTCCTTGGTTTTGAGACTCTTGTTGTGATAGAAGGTTCTTTCCGCTTGTTCTTTTGACTGCTTTGACTGTAGGATATTTGTGTCAAGTAGTATTCCGAACTTGCTTGAAATCTCATTGATTTTAGTGGTGATGAAATCGATTAATTGCCTGGGTTCCTCACCGAGAATCGTGTTGATGAAATGGCTGATTGTTCGTTGATCTGGCACATTTGTCATATTAAGTTTATGGAGTTCCTGCCTGTGCATCCTAAGGTACCTTTCCAGTTGCGATTGGAATCGTATGCCTTTCAGTTTCTGAAAAATCAAAAGTTTGAAAAGTGATTCATATGGGAATTTAATTGAGCGATATTTCTTTTCAAAACATGGTAGATGAAGTCGGTTTAGGTAATCTGCTATGGTAATTTCTTTTTCTTGTTTGAGTTGTACGAATGTGTTATATATCTCCTGTTCTATGGTTTGTTTGGAGATGTCGTGATTGCTTGACTGCATTCAGCATTTCCTGCCAAGGGGGAGCGTCGAAACTTCCCTTGGCAATCTACCATTAGTAATATACTAATAGTAATACAATTTAAATGCCTTTTGAGTAATAGTTATATACTAGAAGTAATATATTTGAAATCAATGGAAAAAATCACGCTCCCGGGATACCAATGCGAACGATGCGGACACCAATGGGTTCCACGAAACAAAGACGAATATCCCAATGTCTGCCCGAAATGCAAGAGCCCGTACTGGGACAAACCAAAGAAAAAATCCAAAAAATAATATCGTTCTGTATAAGTTATCTCCGGATCACCTCAATTGATGAGTTTAAAATCGAATCCTTAAGCATATTTCTAAGAGGAACCAATTAAAAGCCGCAATGGCTTTCAATGACTGGCCTCCCCTCCTAGTCGAACTGCAATCGATTTGTGCTTATTTAGGATTTTTCGCCAAACATTCTAACCGCCAATAATTTGATAGGCTAAAATCTTTGAAGGCTAAGATTTTTAGCCTATCGAAATCTTGATATAACAAAATATTATATTTAATTGAAGATGAAATCGAATATTATAGAGATACACCCAAAAAAAATTGGTTTTCATGGTAAATCTCAAGATCTGGGGAAAATACTTGGACATAAAGGAGTAACGGATATTCTATATCTGTTGAATGAAAGCCCTAGGCAATATAAACATTTAGTTAAAGAGTTAAACCTAGCTAACGCTACTCTTGAAGTTGCATTGAATCAGCTTGAATCAATACAAATTATAAAGACAATGCCGATAACCTCGAAAAATAGAGAGACACATCAATATCATCTTACGCTTATAGGCGTAGAACTATTGCGGTTTCTTAGTTCATACGAAAAAATGATTTCTCTACCTTTATCTCAACAAAAAATTATTGAAATTGAAAAAACAAAATAGTTTTTCAATATCTTTAATCCATCGTTTGTACGGGCTTTACACAATAAACCGTGCTAATCCTTGATTTGCACAATAAATAGCTATTTCGCACATAAAACATTTGAGAATCGAAGTTAAAAGAACTTCCAAACCTTAATACTGTCTTGTGCGCTTTTCCCTGATGTATCATAAGCCGTTGCTGTGATCGTGTGTCTGGAGGCTCCCTGATTCCATCGCCACGTGTAAGGAGGTTGAGTCACTGTAGCTTGTAACTGGTTGTCGAGGCGAAACTCAACGCGGTCGATACCAAGCGGGATCTGGCTGGCTTGGACCGTCACAGTAATCGGACCGAGAATGATACATCCATTTAACAATGGTAATATCCTCAAGTTAAAAAGATAGATTCCGTACTTCGGTTTTGTAATTAAGACGGAAGGGAGTTTATAGACGACCGAGACGAGGGCGGTGTCACTGCTCTGGTTGCCTTCGCTATCAGTGACGGTGAGCGTCGCAGTGAAGTTGCCGACGGACTTGTAGCTATGGCTTGGGTTCTGCTGGTTCGAGGACGAGTCGTCCCCGAAGTCCCAGTGGTACGAATAGGGCGGCATCCCGCCGAAGGCATCGCCTGTGAAATTAATCGCTGTATTGTAATAACCGGAATAGGGGCCACGTGCATCAGCTATAAGCGGACCATAGCCGAATGCATAAAGATAACCGCCTCCGGAATCGTAAGCGCAGCCAATGTACACCGTGCCGTCTGGCCCAATCGCGGGGGAGGAATCAACCCAATAATTCGCGATGCGTTGATGCCAGCGCTCGGTCCCATTGGAATTCACAGCGATGAAATCACCGCCTATGCCATCACCGATGTTTGTACCAAAGTAGATGATGCCGTCAGCAGAGATGGCCGGTGAGGACCAAGTGACAAAACTATTCGAGTCAAGGACAAAGGTCCAACGTAATGTACCATTCGGAAAGATCGCATACAGGTCTTTGCCGCCGATATAAATTGTCCCATCGGGCCCAATCGATGGATTGACCTTAGAACCGTCCCCAATTCGACAGCGCCACACCAATGACCCGTTGACAGGGTTCAAAGCATACAGGTAACCGTCCCATGAAGCGATATAAACGGTACCGTTCGTTGCAATTGAGGCAGAACCCATCACATAGTCGCCAGTTTTGTATCTCCAAAGGAGCGTCCCATTCGGGTTCACCGCGTAAATATACGTATCTGCTGAACCGAAAAAGATCGTTCCGTCTGAACCGATGGCTGGGGCAGAGGTCATCCATTGACCGGTCTGATATCGCCATTTTTCCGTTCCATCGGGGTTGACAGCGACCAGGAGGTTTTTAGGGTCCATGGTTGTGACGTAGATAGTGCCGTCCGGAGCTATTGCGGGCGATCCATAACTTATGGTTGAACCGCAGTCATAGTTCCATTTCTGTGTTCCATCGGGAGCGTATGCATAGAGGTAACAATTCCAACCCGCGAAATAAATGGTTCCGTCGTCTCCAATGGCCGGAGTGGCTTCGTTGTAATTCCCGTTTTCATAACGCCACTTAAAAGTCCCATTGGGATAGACGGCGTTCATATACCAATCGTTACTACCATAATATAAAGTTCCGTTATAATCAATCGCGATGCCACCGTCAACCCAATCGGTTTGCAATCGCCACTTCATCACAGCGGGTACATCCGCTGTATGATATGGACTCAAGCCCGTATGTCTAGTATCATGACAGCACATCGGCCAAGGCAAATTAAATATCTCGTGCATGGTTCTTTGGTCTTTTAAAAAAGATTTATTTTGTTGTGAAATAAAAGCAATGAACTCTTCTCCTGGAAGATTTCTTCCTTCGAGGGATTGTTTTAAGGATCGTTGATATGGATAATCCAATTTTTCGAACACCTTTGAATTATTCGCCTGAATTCCTGGAAGAAAAGAAGAAACAACCAGGGAAAATAAAATCAATGAACATACCACCAGCCGGTAATTTTTCACTAAAGAGCCTCCTATTTTTTCTGTTTCTGTTATATATAATAGACAACTTCCTAATAAATTTTTTCACTCAAATTATATAATAAAAAAATTTAAAAAATAATACGCGATTCACACGTTTGAGGCGGTAGTCAAATGAAAAAGAAAATTCTAAGTATACTGTTATGTACAATTTTAGTGGTTAATAGCTTACTAATCATTCAAACAGACCATATAGTCAGTGCTGATACAGAAACAACGGAATATTACTGCCCATTAAATTTGACATATGTGAAAAAGATTGCTGAAAATCTATCAAAAATTATAATCACTTCATATGATCAGATTGAACAAGAGAAGGGTCTTGCAAAAGGACGATACTTTGGAACAAAAGGAGAACACGATGCTGCTCGCTGGTTATCCAAAGAAATGAGAAATATTAGTCTTTTTCCGTGTTCTAATGACTCCTATCCCTTTTATGAAAAAATCCAGGACGAACCGGCGCCTTATTCTCCGACTGGAAACCTCACAACAAAATTAGATATCATAGATAAATCATTCACCATCACAAACCACAGCAACGGCTCGACAACAATAAACAAATCCATCGATTGTTACATCTCCCCACGATGGACGCTTGGAAATACTTTATTAGACCGCTGGATACCATGGGATAAAACTAAATTGACCCACTCGTTTGAATACCACAATCTCTCAGTTTTTCACCTCATTGCAGATTACATTGGCAGCGAGTTTAACCAAACTATCTGGGAGAATTTGACATCGCTCTTTAATATGACAGAAAATGACACGGATTCCTTTCTCATGACCGCCTTTGAACAACGCTACAACTTCAGCTTCGATGACGTTGAAGCCCATCCTGAGAACATGACACGGCTTCCCTGGTACAATGCAACACTTTGCAGTAATCAATCATTTGTCCTGATTCGTGAAGACCGGACCTTCAATCCAGATTGGCCAGAAACGCCACTACGTGTAAGCATTTTTGGAATAGATCATGCCCTAAAAAATATTCGTAACAGAATCGACCATTTGTGGCCGCATTGCGAAGGAGTGATCCTCTATGATGAGGATAATCTCTCGCACGATTGCTTACGAAATGATCGATTTAGATTACCAGTGATATTCATTAACGGGACCGACGGACATCGAATCATCAGCAACATCCGTAATTACACCGTCAACTTATCCTTCAATCAGCAATGGAATACAACCGTCAAAAGCTACAATCTCGTCGGACAGATCAATGGAACAGACCCTGACCGTCATCACATTGTGGTCATCAACACCCTGTATGACTCGGTTTGGTCTTCTGGGACTTCAGACGCGTCGATTGGATGTGGCATCGTCCTCGCATTGGGACGCTATTACACCGAACACAATCTGACACCAAAATACACGACTCAATTCGTCCTGTTCGCGGGAGAAGAAGCAGGAGTCAAAGGAGCGAAGTCTTATAAGGCAAAACATGAGGACTACACGATTGAAAAATTCATTGACCTTAATCAACTTTGCTTTAATCAATCCTTGCCCAAAACCAGACTATACGTTGGGACGAACAAATTGCTACTAAAACCATACATCGAGCAAATAGCAGATGAACAAGGCTATAAAACACATATGTATAATACAAAACTTGAAGTAATCTACCGTTACTTGGGACTCGACAGCGATGATGCCGTCTACTGCGAACAGCTACTTAACAGAGTTGATACAATCACATTCGTAAAAGGCATGACATGGGTCCGCCATCATCGCGACGGCAAGAATCATACCGAAGGCGACTCCATGAGATATTACAACGATACCGACGTCGCCGCAACATCAACGGTTGTTTTTAATATCAGTCGCTATTTCTGCCTGAACCCGGATTGCCGTTTCCTCAGCGTCGACCAACCATGGCTCAAAGACTCCGATGACGATAACACCATCCCAGATTCCATTCAGGTAAACTACACCCTCAACACGACCTTGCCGCAAGACCGCGTCTGGGTCAAAGCAACTCTTGTTTCGGAGGACCACCCAATCCTCTGCAGATACAAAGGGGAGAATCATTACCTGGCCACCCCGGAGGTCATTTCAGGAAACATCAGCATTAACTTACCGCTTCGCGCTCCGCAAGGATACTATGACTTTTATCTGTATCTTTATAATTCAACGGGCGAGGTAAACTATACAGTCATACATCTTTTCGATTATCTGGATTTCGGGAAATACGCAAATGACACGAGAAATAACACAGATTTCGGTGGTCCTTTCTACATGAGCCCACCCAATGATCCTCCAAACACACCACAACAACCACAGGGGGACTCGGAAGTACACACGAACAAGGTTCATACCTACACCGCCAGCACCACGGATCCAAACAACGATCATGTCTGGTATCAATGGAAATGGGAGACAAAAATCCCCGGCCAAACTCAACTATTGACGTATTACACGATGTGGGTCACGGGCGGCCCCTATCAGTCCGGAGCGACCTGTCCGCATGTCATCTCCTGGTCTGAAGAAGGCACCTACCATGTCTGGGTCCGCGCAAAAGACGACCTCTTCAACCCGAACGTGATGAGCAATTGGTCACCCTATCAGACAGTCCATGTCACGAAAGGCGACGGTGGATCCAGCTGGAACACCCAGTTCCTTGACAGCTTCACTCTCGACACCGTCGCCGTGAATCAGCCGACCTTCTGCGGCGGTTTTAATCAAAACGTCGACCCGGGTGAGCAATCCAGATCGATCGTGAACTGGACGTGGAATTTCGGCGACGGAAATGTCAGCTACGGAGAGAATGCGTCACACAGCTACAGCCAAGTCGGGAATTACACCATTCATCTCAGCATCCGCGATGATCACAACAACTACCTGAACTGCTCACAGAACATCACCGTCCTGATTCTCAACGCTGGTTTCCGAACGACCGAGACTTGGCAGCCAGGAAAACAAGTTCGTTTCAACGATACCTCTGCGGGATTATACCCGATTGTGAATTGGACCTGGGATTTCGGCGACGGCAACACCTCCTATTCCAGGAATGCCACCCATAATTACTCCATAGTAGGACGCTATAACGTCACGCTCACCGTCCGCGACAACCACAGCAACACCCATGCTTTCAAACAACCAATCGAGGTTGAACTCACGCCGCCTGAGCTTACCCAGGTTGTTAACTACCCCAATCCGACAATCAGCGGGACACCAGTCACCATCGCAGTCGACCTCCTTGATAATCAAAGCGGGGTCAAGGACGTCAAGGTCAACATCACCACACCGAACAGCTCCACCGTGAACGCGACGATGATCGCGACGAGCCTTACCGAGTATGATTACACCTATACCTACAATGACACCTGGCAGCCGGGTGTCTACAACTACAGCATCTGGGTTGAGGATAACGCCAACAATACCAACGAAACCACAGGGTTTAACTTTACGATTGATTCTGAGCCCCCGTCCATCACCACGATAAATGCGTCCCCGAACAGCGTCGGCTTCGGTTCTAACGTCACGATTGATGCGAATGTCACGGATGACCGCAGCGGGGTGAACAACGTCAGCATCAACATCACGTACCCATCAGGAGTCACTCACGATCCATTGATGATCACCATGAGTCATGTTTCAGGGACGTTATATCGATATGTCTTTTCTGGCACCTGGTATGCAGGCTGGTATAATTATACGATCATCGCGTACGACAACGCAGGTAACAAAAAAACCAGTATGGTGCACAGTTTCAATGTCTCCGTGAGCACCTTCATGAGTATCGCCACCCTGAAAGACAGTTTCACAGGAAACCAGTGTATCAATCTCACGGATCCGCCGAACCCGCCACAGAACCTCACGGTGGTTAGTCGGGGTCTCACCTGGAACACCTTCTACAACGCGTCCTCTGGTACGAACATCCTGGAAAGCTATCAAGAGCCAGTGAACTACATCGAGGATAATGGCTCATGGACGCCGATCAATGTCTCCCTTTCCATGCTTACTAGCAATCATCCTGCTTACAACTACGGATACCGGATTGGGAACAATCATGGGTTGTTCGGCGTGTACTTCAAACCCAATATCCAAAACGATTGGCCGGTCGCATTCACGTATAACCGGTCGAATAATCCCACCACCTTTGTCATTAGGAGTAAGCTTATTGGTGTCGGCTACGTCGATCCACAGAGCAATTGGACGTATCATTATTTACAAAATATTCAGAGCAGCCAAGGTCAAACCACTGGCAATATGGTGACCTATCCGGGTGCATTCACCGGAACAAATGTCACTTGGAGTTATGGGAACACGGGGTTGAAAGAAGCGATCACGATGAGCAATGTGACGAAAACCGCGCTACAGAACCATCCCCCCCACCAGTACGGTTTGCAAGATTCAAGTTCATATCTCATGTTCATCACAAAAATGGATTATCAGAACCTCAATATGTTCAACGATTCAGGGATGCTCTCGGGGAATGTCACCATCACCGAGGATGGCGTTGATTTCAAGGATGCGCTCGGGTATTTCAAATGCGCGATGCCGCTCGGCGAAGCTTACTCCTTGAGCAATGAAACGATGAGGCAGAAACTAGCCTATCGCATTGTGCATTTACACGGAGATACTTACCTGTTTTCTGGGTTGAAGCTCTCTGATTTGAATGCGATGGTGTTCCCGGTGGTGATCGACCCGACGTTAACCCTTTATTCCAGTTCGAGTGATGGACGTCTCTGCAATCATAGTACAAATTATCTTAATTCATGGAATGCACTTACGAGCAATGGAATGGTTGATGTGACGCATATTGCGATCGGGCAGAGTAAGCAGACCTTGACGTATTATATCTACCGGGGTTTCGTGTTCTTCAACACCTCAGCGTTACCCTCGAACGCGATCATCGATAACGCGACCTTGGGCCTGTACAAGTCAAGCGATTCCTCCGCCACTGATTTTCTCATCACCATCCAGAACGGGCAGCCGACCTACCCGCACGACCCACCGCAAACCGGGGATTACAGCAAGACCCACTATTCCGGGAACGGCGGCACGTTAAACACAAGTGGTTTCGGGAACGGGTACAACAACATATCTCTGACAAGTGATGGGATCAGTTGGATCAACCGGACCGGGTGGACGAAACTGTGCCTACGCAGCAACAGGGACATCAACGGCACCACCCCCATGGGGAACGAGTATGTCACTGTTTATGCGACTGAGCAGGGGAACGGGTATCAACCGAAGCTTGTCATCGCCTATCGGAACCAGTCCAAGATCAAGAACACCGGGTCAACAGATATCAAAGGATACCTATTACTTCAGGTGCAGTTCCATCCTCCTTTTGGTAGCAATGGCACATGGATCATGGATAACGATACCGTGAATGAGACAGGGCCGAGAATAATAAACGCTGGACAGCAACTAGCCCTAGACACCATTTTCAATGGACTGGTTCGGGCGTCGGATTTGAGCCATGGCGCGGGAACATATCGTGTCTACGCCGCGTTCAGAGACCCCAGTGGGAATGTTCTGAAGACGAGCAGTGGTGTTGAGTTGAACGCCTGGTGGCAGTTCACGAAAACCTGAAATGTTAAATAATTGACGGAAATCAGGCGTTTTTTCAGCCTGATTTTCATTATCTTTTTATATTGGTTTTTACACTCCTTGATGATGACAAGGAAAGGAAAACGACTCTCTGAAGAAACAAAAGCGTTCATCAGAGAACAGGTGTTGAGCGGTAAATCGAAATCCCAGGTGGCACGAGACCTTGGCATCTCTTTTAGAACGGTTTGGGGGTATACCAGAGATATTCCGAGAGTGATCTCGGAGGAAACAAAGGAAAGGATTCGTCAGGAGGTCCAGAATGGGAAATCCAAGTACAGGGTGGCGAAGGAGATGGGATTTAGTTGTAATCTCGTATTGAAGTATACAAAGGATCTGCCAAATGTATCGAGAAGCGCCCCTCACATCTATGGCAAGTCCTTTGAACTTCTCAAACAACTCCTGACAACAGGAGTGGTACACTCTACTACTGAGACTCGTCAAGTGATGCGCACGTTGAAACGGCATCTCCCTATGATTCGTTACTCTCGGTTCAAGAATAAGGCGGTCTATTACCTGGATGATAAGAACAGGAAGGCACTTCAATCCCTTCTAGAAAAAGATTCCTCTAAAATTATTAATTATCGTGAGTTAGATGATTTGTTGCGAATATTTCATGTAAAGGTCGATGTGGAGGAGAAAAAGGTCTTCCTTGGTAGAAATGTGCAGAAGCGGGTTCGGAAAATTAAGGAGTCTGCGTTTCGTTATGGCTCATTTTCTGAGGAGAAACAGGCGAAAATCGATGATTTCCTTGGTAGATTTTTGCACTCGGATGTACTGGGAGAGAAAATCTTTGACTAATTAGTTTTTACTGGTTAGTCGACAAATCTTGGCTAATTAGCCTGACCCAAAGGATGGATGACATCCGAGAGGAAGTGAATACCTGGCAATAATTTCTTCATGGGGAATGATTGCGAGAGGTTCAATGCCTAACCAAGAGTCAAGTGTTGACGCGTTTTTCTGATGTTTATTATTTGATTTCAGTCAGACTTCACTTTTTTTTCTTTTCTACGAGGGTTGCTTAGATTGAGATATCTTTTTAAAGGGAAACTATGTTATTATATCGTATCAGGGAGAAAAGATATGAAGAAATATCCTATAATTGGAGGGAGCATCTGTGCAATTCTGATCTTGATTCTTGGTTCCTTCAACAACATCGTCGGCTATCAAACTGTCCAGGCATCGAGCCAGAAAATCATAACCGCTGAGTTTTCCGAGAAAGAGCTGCTGTTCCAGACCATCGTTGATATGGCGAACAATAAGGATATACAGAGGATAATTCTCGGCTCTGAACTAACAGGAAAAAAGTTCTTCGATTTTGATATGAGATTCTCGACCTTTAGATTTCCAGTCATTACTGAGAAGTTCCTCAAAGGCATCTATACAATGGGTGTAATACTCTTTCGGACTCTCGATAAATCAAAGATACAGGCATTCATTGAACATCATCCAGTGCTGAGTCAAGGAATGCAGAAGGAACTCTCATCTGTGATTGAAAAGGATGCTATGCTGAAAAGTGAAAT
>DATKKD010000201.1:0-3949 GCA_035543435.1 Thermoplasmatota archaeon | reverse complement strand
GGTCACAACCTCTCCGTAGACGTAGGTTGTTTTGTTCGGATTCTTTGTCACCGTACCATTGCCAATGTTGGTGATGGTCAGGGTGTAGTGTTTTTGTGCGAAGGTTGCGGTCGCTGCTCTGTTACCGTTCATGGTGATTGTTTTGGTGTTCTGGCTGCCGCTCAGATTTCCGCTCCAGGAGGTGAATGACCAGCCGGTGCTTGGGACCGCTGTGAGGGTCACGGCTTCTCCGTAGACGTAGGTCGTTTTGTTTGGGTTTTTTGTCACCGTTCCATTACCAACGTTCGTGATCGTCAATGTGTAGTGTTTCTGTGTGAAGGTTGCGGTCACCGCCTTGTTGCTGTTCATCGTGATGGTCGTCGGATTTTTACTCCCGCTGAGGTTCCCGCTCCAATGGTCAAACAGCCATCCAGCATTTGCGGTGGCGGTGAGCGTCACAACTTCACCAGAGGTGTAAGAGGTCTTGTTCGGGCTTTTCGTCACACTCCCGTTGCCGACGGTGGTGACCGTGAGGCTGCCGTGATTCTGACTAAACGTTGCCACCACGGTTTTATTGCCATCCATGGTGATCGAGGTTGGGTTCAGAGTCCCAGAAAGATCACCGCTCCAATGATCGAAATGCCACCCCGAATCAGCAATCGCACGAAGCGTGACAATCTCACCGGCTTGATAATAGACCTTATCCGGATTCTTCGTCACATTTCCATGTCCACCAGGGACACTCACGGTAAGCGTCCGCCCCGTAGTGATTAAATCTGGATCGTCATATGGCACATAGCGGCTCACCAGAGAGCGTTTGTAGGTATAACCAAAATCTTTCGCGGTCGCCTTCGGGCTACCCGCAAGACCTGTCGTCTGAATAACTTGAACCGTGGCAAACGTGCAAAACCCTGTATCATCCTTATGACATAACTCGACAATCTCATTATACCCGTCGTTATCCATATCTACCACCGTCATACAACAAGATTTCGTCCAATGGAATCCATCCGTAGGGGCCACGGCGACAAGAGAATACGTCGAATCCCAGACATCCACTCCCTCATACGCATATTGATTAATAAAATCCATATCAGCAGTACCATACACGTTCGCTACAATAGGAGGAAACGGTAACCCAAGACCGTCACTACGATATAATTGTGCCTCTAAAGAACCGGTCGTCAAATCGTACACATACATGGGCGTTGGGCCGCCTTCATCACAGTTGATATCTTCCAGGTGACCATCCTTATCCACATCATAAATCGCGGACATAAAAATATCACCAGACCATGGCCAACTCCCCTTTTCACTCGCCCAAACGGGTTGATGCGTGGCTCCATCAACCGCAAAAATCTTCCCTGTCGACTGGTCGTTCACGATGACATCCAAACCTCCGTCTCCATCAACATCAAGAATACACGGCGTCTGCGTACTACACGCCACCGAAGGATAATCCCAAAGTAAAGACAAATCCGAGGAGGAAAAACAAGCCAACCCAACACCAGAGCTCCTATCCCCAAGGAGAAGCTCTATTTTCCCGTCGTTATCAATATCCGCTGCTGCTAAGCCACCATAACAAGGATGATAAATAGGCGCGGTCGCTTGAGCAACGACCACCCCCGTTGACCCCCGTCGTTTCACAATCCCCCCGGGAGCGCCATACGAATCCATACAAGTATAGACATAGATGATCCCTTCGGATTTCAACACCACCGCTGGCTTATCATGCCGATGAGCCCCATCATATTCACTCCAAAGCACGCTCCCATTCTGTGCATGCAGCGCCACAGTGAGATGATACCCAGTGATTAACATCTCCATAGCACCGTCACCATCTAAGTCATGGATGCAGGAAATAGCATGATTTCCAATGCCAGGCACAGGACCATAATGCCAGATCACAGCACCAGTTGCTCCATTTAAACACCATGCATCACCCGAATTGTTCGTCCCTGACCCCTCATACCCCGGGTCAGCAGGATAACCTTTCGTCAAAAACACATCTTGAATACCGTCACCAGTCACATCACAGAGAACAGGCATGACAATGGACTGATCGTAGAAAGTTACATCATGATATGTGACCGACGGCAGATAGGTCAAATCAGTCTGCCATTGCAACGTCCACCCTGGATCGACATACGCTTTCACCGGTGGAATACACACCAAGATACTCGAACAAAACACGATGATTATCAAAAATAGAGACACTCCTTTTTCCTTCATAGAAATCCCTTTAATTCCTCATCACACTCCCACATTATTTTTAATTCGACTACCTGAACAATGTCAGTCATTCGTATTTATTATTAAACCTACGATAATGAAATGAACTCCATTCCTCTCGAATCTGCAACCTCAATCACATCCGGTTCTCTCAATACCACTGATGTCCGACTCAATCAATCTTGAATTAGTATTTGACTCCCCAGTTTTATTTGCGTAATCTCTTAGGATATTTTAAATGTTTCTTTGATATAAAAACTCATGGTGAAAAGATAATAATGACAAAAAAAAACGCGTACGAGAACCCTCATCGAAAGACAAATCCTTTTTCTCATAAACCCCTGATTTTTTTAACGACTATTATAGGGAAAATCACGCGTTTTTTCGGTTACTAAGACCCCCTTCATAATATTTATATAATAGTTTTGTGATACAAAAAAATTGGGGAAAGGAGTCACAGATTTTTATGACATACATAAAATGTACCGATTGCGGTATTGTAAGGAAAAAAACTGGCAGCCTGAAAGACATGGGGATATTAGAAGGGAACAACTGCCCAAACTGCGGAGGCGAAGTCATTCTTTTAAACGATGATTAGACGAAGCTAAAATGAAAGAAACCATGTGACAAATCAAAAAAAAGAAAGGGAAAGATCACAACTTATCGATCTTTTCACTGATGCGCGCATGGAACACGTCATCCACGATCCGCTCGACCTGCGCGATGCTGAAATCTGGGAGACGCACATTCGCATCCGCCTCCACTTTCTCAATAATCAAATCACAGTACGCATCCAAGAGACTCTTTTCGCTGATTGGCAGCTTTTGTTTCTGCAAATCAAGGAACAGCGCATCAAGAAGCTCCTCGATCTCGGTAACCCCCAAGGTGGATGCACTCGTCGTACTCCCCGTTGGAACTGGTCCACCCCGGGACAGCAACGAACGAAGCGGGTCCCGGAACACCACCACCAACACCAGGACTGCCCCCAGAGCACCAACCAGGACAATCAGGGGAAGATACGACGGTTGAGCGACCGCCGTCTCCGGCGGCAGACTCGGCACCGGCGCAGACACGGTCACCGTCATCGTCACAGCACTCGTCAGACCCGCATCATCGGTCACCGTCAGAGTCACGGAATACTGCCCAGGAGCTTGATACACATGGGTCGGGTTCATCCCAGTCCCCTGCGTCCCATCACCGAAATCCCACACGTACGAGATGATCACACCGTCAGGGTCAACGCTGCCTGAGGCATCAAACACCACAGACGCATTCGACGTCACCTTCGAAGGAACAACAAACGCCGCAACCGGAGACTCATTCCCAGCAGCCGCCTGCGAGACAACCACGGTTAAAGGCTCTGACCAGCTGCTGTTCAACCCTGCCTCGTCCTGAGCGATCACACGAACAAGAAAACTCGACACATTGCTCCAGGAATGCGAGAACGACACCGAGACATTGGAGTCCACAAACCCGGACCAATCACTGAAGAATCCGTCCCCCCAGTCGAACCGCAACCGCACCCGACCCCCCTCAGGGTCCCACGCCGAGCTATTATAGACATTCACCGCGCCGATCTCGACGAACACAGGACCACTCGGCTTCCGCGGCGTGTTCGGAGGCGTATTCCCGATGGGCGGAGGCGCCGGCGGCCCGCTCGGAGGAGGAGGCGCCGGGGGAGCACTCCCACCCGTCACCGTCACACTCGCAGAGCTCACACTCACATTGATGTACTGCG
>DATKKD010000200.1:0-1448 GCA_035543435.1 Thermoplasmatota archaeon | reverse complement strand
GGCTCTTTAACAATTTCAAGGAGCTACCAAGGTAGCCAAAAGCGAATGGAGCAAGGCTTTCCCGCGGCAGCGGACATTATGGATGAACTCGAAAAAGCCCAAGTACCAGGGCAACTTTTCCTGTGAAATGCCACGATGAGGGCGCAACCAAGAGCGAAGCAAGGACCAGAAGCCTTCGAGGGTGTTGACATGCACTTCATGGAAGCCATCTCCGTCCTCGTCCCGAGCAAATTCACCGGCGGCATGGTTAACCGATTTATGTTGAAAGCCCCAGTCTGGCAAGGCGTCATAGATGTCGTACTCGTCGGTGTAGATCAAACTGCCTGGAGCAACGGTTCGAGTGATGATGGGCTGGATGGTAACGTGCTGGACATTGGACACCATTTGAATGACCACTTCACCACCTCGCTGTAACAAGCCCAATATGGGCGGTTTCTCACCCTCCAGGGTGCCTCGCCCACGTTTGCCACGCAATTTGCACCGTCTTCCCTTGCGTCCTAACCGAGCTACCACCTCGGGATGGCCTTTGTGTCCAGCGGTGATGTACACTTCGTCCGATTCAACTTCACCACTCAGGGTTACAGGCTTTTTTTTACCACCACTCCCTGGCGGAGTTGCTCGGTCATGGCTTGTACTTCACTCACTGCTTGGTCAAGCTCGAGTGCAATCTGTTCATTGGAAAGGTTCAAGCCCATCAGGTACAGGCAAATCACCCACACCCGTAAGGGTTGATGATGACCTTCAAAAATCGTGCCGCTCAGATCATCAAATTGCTGCTCACAGGCTTGACATTCATAGCGTTGCCGGTAATTGTAGCGATCATGATGACCTCGTTTCTTGATCTCGGTCGAATCACAATTCGGACAGTGGACTTTTTCCGGCCAGCGCAGCTCACGAATTACCTCGTAACACTTCGCATCATCAATTAGTTGCTCAATATGGATCATGTCCGCATCTTACCACAACCGCTTTTGCTTCACCTCCTTGAAATCTGATAAGAGCCAAATTAAAAAAGATACTTCGTGTATTTCGTGTTCTCCAATTCGCAAAATTCATGGTTAAATTCCTTATTCTGGTACAATGAAATTCATCACGTCGAAATTCCATTTTCAAATTGTTTTGGCAAACCAATCGAGGAGTTTTTCATGCAACCTGTGCTGCAAGCCATCTACGACAGCATCCTGAACGGCCAGCATAAAGTGACCCCGGAAGAGGTGAGCCGGGCCCTGGCTGAGGGCATCGATCCGGTGACGGTTCTTAACGAGAGCATGGTGGCGGCCATGGCCGAGGTGGGGCGGCTGTTCGAGGAGGGCGAGTATTACGTGCCCGAGATGCTGATCGCGGCGCGGGCCATGCAGAGCGGCCTGGCCGTGCTCAAGCCGCGCCTGGTGCAGGCCCACTTCCAGCCCATCGCCCGGGTGGCGGCCGGCACGGTGAAGGGCGACCTG
>DATKKD010000199.1:0-8387 GCA_035543435.1 Thermoplasmatota archaeon | reverse complement strand
GAGACGTCTTTCGGGTAGATAAGAAAGTTTTGTACTGAGGCCGATTCGGTCGATCTTGTCTTCTCTGATGAAAAGATGCTTCCACCGATACGGATGCTTGGTGTGCTCGTCTTTTCTGATTTGTTCGTGAGAAGTATCTCTGCGAACGAAGGCGCCCGATGTCGGGGTGTCTGCAGGAACAGGATCGCAGGCGTGGGCGCTTCCTTGTCTTCCAGGGTGAGGCGTCCGATCCGGGCTGGTCCGTCCCTGTGATGTACCTGGAACTTCATCAGCGGTTGATAAGACTCCCTGTTTAAGAAGGTTAGGGGTCGTCAGTGCCTGAAGTACCGTTGGCCAGTGAACACCATCGGGATGCCGTGCTCGTTCGCCGCGTCAATGACCTCTTTGTCGCGGATGGAGCCGCCCGGCTGGATGATCGCCTTCACCCCAGCCTGGACTGCGACATCGACCGCATCACGGAACGGGAAGAACGCGTCGCTTGCCATGATGGAGCCACGGATGTTGTCCTTGCCTTTATGGGTCGCGATCCAGGCTGCGTCCACCCGTGAGGTCTGGCCGCCGCCGATGCCGACCGTCCTGGTGCCTTTGACGAAGACGACCGAGTTTGATTTGATGTGCTTGACGCATCGGACCGCGAAGTCCATGGAGCGAAGGTCATCCCTGGTCGGCTGTGTTTTCGTCGCGATTTTCCAGTTCTTAGGGTCCGTGAACCACACGTCCCGTTCTTGGACGAGGAACCCGCCGACGACGCTGCGGATGTCAAGGCCCTTGCGCTCAATAGGCTTATCCAGGCCATGTAGCTCTAGGAGACGCAAGTTCTTTTTCTCGACAAATAGCTTAAGGGCCTCTGGGCTGTAGCTCGGTGCAATGATCACTTCAAGGAAGAACTTCGCAAGCTCCTGTGCCACGTCTTGTTGCACTTCTCGGTTGAAGGCGACGATACCACCGTACGGTGAGTTCACGTCTGTCTCAAAGGCGTCCCCCCAGGCGTGTAACAACGTTGGTGCGCTCGCGATGCCGCAGGGGGTCGCGTGCTTGACGATGACGCAGGTAGGGTCCGTGAACTCCTTGATGCATTCGATCGCGCAGTTCGCGTCAAGGATGTTGTTGAATGAGAGCTCCTTGCCTTGGTATTGTATTGCGTTGGAGATGCAGGGTTCCTTGGTTGGTGGAAGAGCGCGGAAGAACGCGGCCTTCTGATGCGGGTTTTCCCCGTACCGCATCTCCTGGATTTTCCGCATGGTAACCGTGAAGTCCTTCGGGAGGAGCTCCTGGGTCCAGGTCGTTCGCAGGTACTGGGCGATGAGCGCGTCGTACTGTGCGACGTGGTTGTACGCCTCGACCGCGTAGCGTTCTCTTTGTGTGAGTGGGATCTTCTGTTTCGTTTTCAGGGATGCGATGAGCTCAGGGTACTGGAGCGGGCTGGTGATGACGATGACGTCTTTGTAGTTCTTCGCTGCCGCGCGGATGAGGGTCGGGCCGCCGATGTCGATGTTCTCGATGGCCTCCTCGATGGAGACCCTCGGTTTCTTGATCGTCTCTTCAAAAGGATACAGGTTGCAGATGACGAAATCGATCGGGGCGATCTGGTGCTTGCGGAGCGTGCTTTGATGCTGCTTGTTGTTCCGCTCGGCGAGGATCCCCGCGTGAATCACCGGGTGAAGGGTTTTGACCCTGCCGTCAAGCATCTCCGGGAATCCGGTGACGTCGGAGACCTCGGTGACCGGGATGCCCGCGTTTCGGAGCGTTTTGGCGGTGCCACCCGTGGAAAGAATTGTAGCTCCAAAAGAGGTGAGTGCCTGTGCGAGCTCAGTGATGCCTTCTTTGTCTGAGACGCTGATGAGCGCGTAGCGAAGTCCCATTACTCTTACCTTAGGAGCATATGTACAATGGTCATAAACGTTTGGGTTGAGATCGCGATCTGGTCAGACATGAGCATCTTCTTTGTCAATTGCCTCCACTAGACTTAGCTCTCCTTTGAGGACTTGCAAGGCTATCTTTTCTGAAATCGTGAATCGCCCTTCGGTGAGCTGTCGGCTGCGTCGCTGCACGTTGCGAATCGCACCCCTTGTCGGTTCCAGAGGCAACGTCTGCTGGACCCGCCCGCCACCGGAAAGAAGCGCGATCGCTGCGGCAGCGGCTAAGTCCCGTTCGGTACGAACCTTTTGCTGCGCTGGCGTCGTGCGTGTCTCATCCACGATTTCGATGGGGATGTTGAGTGGGATGAGGGAGTTGATGATTCTGTTGCGTGTGATGATCGACCCGTGTCCGATGCGGATACAGAGCTCTTTCGATGGGTACACCTTCATGAGTCTGCGTATCTCGGCGGCGACGCTTTCTGGTGCGTTCACCTGCTTCTTTTGTAAAAGGATGTCGTCGCCGACCACCGCGATGCCTGGCCGCTCCCCGGGGTCGATGCCAATAAACAGCATCCCATACAATTCCTTTCCCGTGAGTTTCTGCAACGCAAGGTCGATGGCATGATCGATAGAATCAGTGTCATCCGCTGCGATCCCTTTTTGAAAGAAAAACTCCTTGATTTCCTTTCGAGACGAGAGGATGACCCCGATCCGTTTCGGGATGCTCTCGGGTGACGACAGCGACACGTACGACACCTTGCGTCTCTTCAGCGCCTTGATGATGTCATGGTACAAGGAAAAATCCTTGGTGTACACACCCAGCGTCTTCATCCAGTGAATCAATCAAGAAGGAGGAATAAATACGTTTCCCACCATGGGAGGACGTCTTAGAAGCCAGGAAGACTAATCCCTATAGAGAGCAAGAACCCGAGGAACACCGCGGAGATAGAAAACAGCACGCACCACACGATCCCGTTCCACTCCACGACCTTCTTGCCGTCCAGCGGACCGAACGGCAGGAGGTTGAAGGTGGCAAGCAGCGCGTTCACGAGGCAGACGAACCCGAGAACCGTCGTCACCAGCTCCCCTTTGACCGTGATGAATCTGTACAGAACGTAAGTAACAATGGTGATGGCGATATTTGCGGACGGCCCCGCTACCGCGATACGTCCTGTCTCGAACGACCGTGTATGGCCACGGAACATCACCGCCCCAGGGGCAGCGACGACAATCCCGGTCACGAACGCAAGCATCACCGAGACCAGCAGTGCACGTGGGTACATCCGGAACTCGGACCAGAGCCCGTACCGCTGTGCGACAAATTTATGAGCCAGTTCATGGACGAAGAACGCGGTGACGATGCCGAGGAACGCCACCGGCATGAACACGAAATACGAGACAAGATTGATAGGGTACCCAAGAAGATAGAACAGCACGCTGTTCTGGGAGAACGTGAACGAGAACGCGACCGTGAGCACCGCGATCGCGATGAAAAGATGCCCAAGCTCGATCCTGCTGAACGATCCAGGGCGCCCGACCTTGAGCGTCCCCTCGGGGATGTACATGTACTCCCGTGGCGACAAATCATGAAACGACGTGTAGAACTTCCGTCTCTCAGCCATGGCGCATCCACAAATACTGAGATGAGTTATGGAAAGCGACGATAAAAATGTTTAGCCGAAGAGCCTGATGTGCACGAGCCAGGGCGAGGCCGCGAAGAACGTGACCGTCGCGATGATGCTTCCGAGATTCGTGAGCGCAACGACCATGAGCAGGTGAATGACCTTGTTGCGGAAAAACTCCTTCATGGACTCGATCTTGGATAGTTCCCTGAAATCCTTGACAAGCGGCATACGGAATTTCGCCTCGACCACACCCGCGAGCCAGCCAGACCGGAAGAACGGCTGGAAGGAGGTGAACGGGGCCGCGAGGAACGCGACGCCTATCGACAAGGGATGCCCTCGTGCTGAGATGGCTCCGATTGCAGCGAGGCACCCGTGGAGCAGGAACCACCAGATGAACAAGTTCGCGATGCTGTTCCATGCGTTCTCGCCCGTAGTGAAGACGATGTATGCCATGAGCGCGAAAAAGATCGTGGGGACCGCGACCGCGACCACCTTGGTCCAGTTGATGCGTTTCTTCGGCACTTCCTCAAGCGGGGTAAGGTCTGTTGGCAGCTGATCCTGATGCTCCAGATGGTCCTTGATCCCGTTGATGTGGCCGGCGCCGACGACCGCGACGACCTTGCCTTTGGCGCTTGCATCCAGGATTTTTTTCGCGATGTAGGTGTCACGCTCATGGATGAGAACATCGGCTGCGCTCGGGGCGAACTCGCCGAACTCTTGCATCATCGCGGTGATGACATCCTGCTTCATGAGCTCTTGGAGGTCGAGCTCATCGAGGTCCTCCTCGTCGTACCCGACCATGCCCTTCAGGAACTCCCAGCCGATCCGCAGCTTCTCGCGGACGCCCATCTTGCGCCAGGCGCGCTTGAGGGTCACGGTGATGTCCCGGTCGACGAGCGCGACCTCGAGGTTCTTCTTTTTCGCTTCGTCGCACGCAGCAAGCATCTCTGAGCCAGGCTCGACGCCGTATTCTTTGCCGAGCCTCCGCTGGATCGATGATAAAAATGTTTGCGCTAAAATGAGGTACGCCCGGTTCGACCGCAGAAGCTGGGTCACCGGGGTGTTCTCCCAACGGTCCTTCTCCATGAGCGCCTTGTACCGGCTTTGGCACAGCTCGACCGCGACCACGCTTGGCTGGTACTTCTCGATCGCCTGTCGCACCTCTTCGACGCTCTCTTTGGAGATATGGGCAGTGCCGATAAGGATGATGTTATCGTTGACGTTGACTTCCAAGGTCTCTCCTTTTACTACGGGTTACACACGGTGCCGATCACAAAAAATCCTTTAAATCTCAGCCTCGAAATCCTCGACGGTCCCGGTGAACTCCTCATCGGATTTAATCTTGCCTTCCTCTTTGAGGATCGCGCGAGTGAGCAGCCAGTAGACGAGCGCAAGCGCTCGTCTCCCTTTGTTATTCGTCGGAATCACGTAATCGATGTACTTGGTCTCATTGTTCGTGTCACACAGGGCAAGCACCGGGATGCCGATGTTCTTGGCCTCATGCAACGCCTGGACGTCAGCGAGCGGGTCGGTGAGCAGGATAATCTCAGGCTCAAGGAACGTCTTTGCGTTCGGGTTCGTGAGCGTCCCCGGCTGGAACCTGCCGTCGAGCACCTGGATGCCGGTGTACTCCCCGAGCTTCCTGACCGGTTTCTGCCCGTACTGACGGACGGACACCACAAGGATCTTGGACGGATCGTACTTCGCAAGGAACTTCGCGGCCGCCTTGATCCGCTCATCGGTCTTCTTCACGTCGATGATGTACAGACCGTCATTGCGTACCTTGTAGATGAACTCCTTGATGTCTGCGGTCTTCTGCCGGGTGCCGATGTGCACCCCCGACGTCATGTAGGTTTCCTCGGTGACCATCATCGTTTGTTCCGCTTCCTGGGTCTGGTTTTCTTCAGCCATACTGAATCCTCATGTTACGCGTTCTTAACCTCTCTTCGTTTGACGGTGATCGGGATCGCATCTTCCTCGAACTCGCGCATCGCGATTTCCACGGGGTCGATCATCCCCTTGGGTATTTCTGCAAGCAAGGACGGTGCACCCATGGAGATTTGCAGGGCGCGGGCGCCAATGATACGAGCCTTCTCAAATCTAGTGTAGGATAACATTCTTCCTCCGAAGTTACGGGTGAGGTAAAGCCCAAATAACAGAAACCTTTAAAAATATTGCCCTTCCGTAGCCTAGGTTTCCTCGAAGAACAGTGCTTTTTCACCTTTTCCAGGCTGGTTTATCGGATTTCGTCCGTGAATTCAGCCAGTTCCGACGCGGTCGTGCGCGTGGAAAACTCGTCGTCAAGCGCGAGTTGCATATCCACGATGATGTCGCGCAATAACCGGTCTATTCGGTTGTTTTCGAACTCTTTGATCCCATCAATGTCGGAGTAGATTCTCCCGAGGTAATTTCCCTCATTTCTGTGGATTTCTATATTGTAGAGCATTTCCTCCATGCCTTCGTCACCCTCTTCCTATATTGAGCCAATAAAATAGAATACCTATAATAATCTTTTGGAAAAATCGGCTTTGCACAACAATCCGTGCTAATTTTTGGATTGCACAATAAATTCCTATTTTGCACAATAACCATTTAAGAATTGAAGTTAAAAGAACTTCCACACCGTTGGACTAGCTTGTTCTCTTTTCTTTGAATTGTAATAAGCAGCTACAATAAGATATACGGAAATGGTAAGTGAAACCACTCAAATAGCCAATCGAGAATCTAGAAATACAGATTGTCTATGCATCATAGGTTTAGAATTTTCAAAATAGCTCTCAAACCCAATATTACTAAATATCGGTGTTTGCATTACGGACTAACATGGGCAGATTGTTGGGGAAACCACGGCCATTGGATAGCAGAAACAGGGTGACGCTTTCAGCTGAGGTCCTTGATCTTCTTAAATTGAAGCCGAATGACGAGGTTTTTTTCCGTCTTGATAACGGGAAAATAACCATGGGGAAAGCCTTGGTCAAATACGAACTGATCGATGAGATTGTTGGCGGAAAGAAGAAATAAAGTTATCGTCCAAGTTCATTGTTCATCTGCTGCATTCTTTCGTTTTTCACAAACCAAAGAACTGTTTTCAATTCATCGATCACATCGTCAAGGGTCTTCCCTTGTTCCTTAGCATTTCGCAGTGATATAAACTCATATTCGAGATATTTCTCGATGACATCCTTCCTGTGTTTTTCAAGTTGCGGATCAGCTTCGCGGACATCCAAAATGCCATACGATTCTTTTTCCTCCATATCTTCTCCCTCCATCCAGTCAATATAATTTCGATTGACAAGGGACTAAAAATTATTTTTTCATAATATAAAATATATGTACGACATTTCCTTTCATACATACAAAATGATTTGCTTTTCTTTGTTTTTCGTAGGATTTTTTAGTATTAATCAAAATCAGAAGAATTCTTTGTATTTCTCATTATCTTTCTAACAATCAGGAGAAGACAGTGAATTCTAATATTCATTTATTGATTTGTTTAGGAAATATTGCAATATTGGAAAGAGGTGTGGATATCGTTCGAACAATCTCTCTATAAATTCAAACCAGGGTAAATATTTCATGTTGTTTGAGATTGGCATTTTTACGTTTAAACTCCCCCAATCACTCTCTGAGCCATAACCATCCTTTGCCTTGGCCTGAATAATATATGTTCCTCGCTTGTCCCAGGTGTGCCTCACAATGATGGCATTATCTGAGGGATAAGACCCTATCCATCCACTGTTTGTTCCATCCCCCCATTGGATATAGTACCAGATTGGGGTTCCATCGGGATCCGATGCTAGAAACGTATAATTGTATGGGATCCCCGGTTTGCCTTTCGAAGGACCCGTGATCATGGGAGTATTTGGTGGCGTGTTGGTTGTTTGTATCCACGCCCAGGTGGTGTCGATGGAGGTGTTGCTGGTATTATCGGTGACCATGAGGGTGACGGTGTAATTTCCGATGCTTGAATAAGTATGGGTAGGGTTCTGCTCTTTTGAGGTGTCGCCGTCGCCGAAATCCCAATGCCATGTGTAGGGTTTGTATCCACCAGTTGCAGACCCCGTAAAATTCACCGATTGATTGGTTAAGCTGTAGTACGGCCCGTTTGTTTCTGCCTCTAGGGGTCCCCAGCCAAGCGCATAAAGATATCCTCGGGAATGTCCATTTTCATCCCACGCTGTTCCGACATAGACAGTTCCATCTTCGCCGATTGCGGGAGCAGAATCGACGTACCGATTCGCAATGAGTCGACGCCATTGTTCTGTTCCATTGGGGTTCACAGCAATGATTTCCCCACCGCCATAGTCACCAATCCATGTTCCAAAGTAAATCGTCCCATCAACAGAATTGCAGGGTGTTGCTCCTCGTATCGTTCTCCCTGGGCCGGGATTGAAGGTCCATCGTACAGATCCGTTCGTGGGATTCACGGCATACAAATTGCTATATCCGCAATAAATGGTGCCATCCTGACCTATTGTTGATGAGGTCCCAGCACCGACATTTGTCTTCCATTTCATGGTCCCATTTGGGAAGATTGCATACAAGTAATTGTCGAGCGATATGATGTAGATAGTGCCATCATCGGCGATGCATGGGCTCACGCGAACCCAGTCCCCGGTCTTAAATTTCCATTTCAAGGAGCCGTTGTTTGGATAAAGCGCATAGAGGTAGGTATCGTGGGAGCCGCAATATACAGTCCCGTCTGTTCCGATTGCAGGAGATGAATACACAACATTGTCTGTTTTATGCTTCCACTTGACCATACCATTAGGGTATAATGCATTGATATATTGGTTTCCATCACCAAAGTAAATGGTTCCATCGTCACCGATAGCGGGAGAAGAATATAGATCATTTGTGGCATATTTCCATTTTAATGTTCCATTTGAATTAATCGCATATA
>DATKKD010000198.1:0-7351 GCA_035543435.1 Thermoplasmatota archaeon | reverse complement strand
TTTGGCATCGATTTCGTCTCATAAAAAACCGCCAAATTCTTTATATACTCCTTACTATTTGACCCGTACGGTAAAACAGGTGTCGTAAGTGGACGAAGAAAAAGGAATCTTTCACAGGGCACGTGCACTGCAGCAGCGAATTGAAGAGCGACAGCAACGCATCGGGAAAGGCAAGTACGGCCGTGTCCTGAAAATGGCGCGGAAACCAACGAATGAGGAATACGAAAAAACCGCGAAAATCACAGGGCTTGGCATCGTCTTGATCGGCTCACTCGGGTTTGTCATCTACATCATCCGAGAATTGGTCGCACCCTGGATCCTCAAATTCTTTGTACACTAACCGGGTGGTCGCCCCTATGGAACATACTGGTTCTGAAGAAACTAGCACTGAAAAATCAAGCATATTCACCATCAAGACACAAGTCGGCAAGGAACAGAACACCGCCGACCTCATCAGCACCCGTGCGAAGAAATCAAAGCTCAACATCCCCTCGATCCTCGTGACCCCTGAACTGCGCGGGTACATCTTTGTCGAGGCGTTCGATGAAGAACTCATCAAGAACATGATCAAAACCATCTCCTATGCCCGCAACATGCTCGAAGGCAGCATCCCTATCGAGCAGATCGAGCATTTCCTGACGCCTACCTCCGCGGTCGCCAAGATCACGGAAGGGGATGTCGTCGAGATGATCGCGGGTCCCTTCCGCGGTGAGAAAGCGAAGATCACCCACATCGATTACACGAAGGAAGAGATCACCGTCGAGCTGCTCGAATCCATGGTCCCCATCCCGATCACGGTTCGAGGAGAACAAGTCAGACTCATCAAACGAAAAGAAGAAGAGAGGAAAAAAGAAGATAAGAAGGAGTAGAACAGCATGCCGGAAACCATCGAAGCACTCGTTGACGGCGGAAAAGCATCCGCAGGCCCACCCCTAGGACCAGCGCTTGGTCCCAAGGGAGTCAACATCATGCAGGTCATCAACACCATCAACGATAAGACCAAGCAATTCCAAGGTATGAAGGTCCCAGTTAAAGTCATCATCGATCCCAAAACCAAGGAGTTTGAAATCGAGGTGGGTACACCACCCGCAGCTTCTTTGATCCTGCGTGAGGTAAAAGCGGAGAAAGGGTCAGGGGTGCCTTCAAAGACGAAGATCGGGAACCTCACGGTCGACCAGGCGGTCAAGATCGCGAAAATGAAGTTCGACAGCATCCTTGGGAAGGACCTGAAGCATAAAACCAAGGAAGTCATCGGCACTTGCACCTCCATGGGGGTCACGGTCGAAGGGAAGAAACCCAAAGAGATCCTCAAAGAGATTGACGAAGGGAAATACGACGCGAAATTCGTATAAAAAATTACTTCCTTCCCTGTGTTTCTTTTTATTTTAAATGCGATGAAACCCTCGTTGTACAAACTGCTTCACTGAAGTAATCATGCGGTCCCGTCGATAGGACAAAGGCATGATGACTCCCTCGCCCCAGGTCTTCTTCTTTTGTATCTCCGAGAGGACCGTATCAAGCCGTGCATCGGTGGTATCAACAAGGGTGTATGAAAAACCTGCGTACAAGGGGTTATGGGAATCGCTCCCTCCGGTTCCTCCGAGGTTCATCGCTCTGGCTGCTTTCGCCATTTTCAGATTGGTCCTTGGGGTGCTGCATCCATTAAACACCTCGATGGCCGACAGCTTCCCACGGATTTTGTCAAGGTTTGATTGCTTGATCCCAGAAAGGAGGCGCAGGAGATGGGGCACGACAGGGATGCCTCCCGCATCCATGACCTGCTCGACGGTCTCCTCAAGGGGAAGACCTGGTTGGATTGCGCTGCTCACATTGAATGCGAGAAGATGACCGTCCGCGGTGGTGATCTCGATGCTTGGGATGACAATAAAATCGGCTGGCGCAACACGACGGGCTTTCAGGCTCCCCTCTATGGTGTTATGGTCCGTGAGCGCCATCCCGTTAAGCCCGCGTCTTCGGAGCGCTTGGATGATGTCCTCTGGTGAGCCGACACCGTCATCTGAGTAACAAGAATGCAGGTGGAGATCCAGCTTAAGCATGGTTGAGACGACCGTTATCACCCGTAGCTTGCCATGCTATTTGTAAGTTACGATAAAACATAGGTCGTGTCTCAGATGTTGAAAAGGACGAGCCAGACGAGGAGGTTGACAAGGGAAGCGAAAACTCCGAAATACACCGCGTTTTTCCAGGTAAACCCATAGAGATACCGCGAGACCACACAGAATGAAAAAAGAACAATCCAGAGCGTGATAAACAGGCCCCAAAAAGTGACCCCAAGCCCCCATTCTGCCATGAACCCTACGAGGCTAATGAAGAGGACGCCTGTGAAAAACCTTGTTTTCGGCATCGCAAGGACTTGGTGAGGCAAGAGGAGATGAAGATATCCGAGCAAGAAAACGCCACCGTAAACGAGGAGCGTATCAAGAAAAAAGTCGACGATGAAGACGAAGAGGACCCACCCAGCGATAGCCGATTGACTAGAGGAAATCACAGGGATGCCCGTGGGAGGGTGCGGTTCAATCGGGATCGGGTTGGCAAGCACACCAATAGTGAATCCAGACAGAACGAAGAGAATCCCGAGAGACAAGAGACAACAGGCTCGACAGGCTCGACCACGACATTCCATGACATTATGAAACACGTCTCTCTTATTTAAACGAAAGTTATCCTCCAGGTGATCCAGGAGGGAGCAACAAAAAGAAAGGGTTAAATAACAGATGGGTATTGTCCACGACTGGGAGAGGCAAATTATGATACTCGAAAAAAACAAACAGCTCAGTTCACATAAATTCGGTGAGCTGGAACTCGTCGATAAATCATTATTTTTCATCTGCGCGAACCGTCGAGATAACTAGCCACACACGGCGTTCCGTTTCTCAGAAGAAACGTATTTAAGTCCCTGCCCTATTACAAAACAGATAGCACGGAATTCAATCCGCGATGGTGATGCCACATGGAAAAAGTAGGGATGCAATATCATGTATCAGCAGAGGAGAAACGGGTGAGTTCAGGGATTGACGGGCTGGACGGGTTGCTCCAAGGCGGGTACCCAAAAGGGAGCGTCATCCTGATCGCTGGCACCCCAGGCACCGGAAAAACCATCGCCTGTTTCCAATATATCAACCAAGGGTTGAAACAAGGGGAAAAATGCCTGTTCTTAACGTCGGATCAGCGGATCGATAACCTGCTACGGCAGGCAAAGAAATTCGGGTTTGATTTCGAGACCCCCATGAGCCAGGGGCTCATGACCTTCAAGTACCTTGATCTGGAAAAGCACGCAGTCCATAGGGAGATGGAGCAGGAGATCCAGGCAGGGAAATATTCCAGGGTCGTCCTTGACTCACTCACACCACTCTCCGAGGTACCCGTGTGGATCACCAACAGGGGGAACGAGATTATCCCCTCCGAGGACTCCATGAGCAATACCGCATACCCGGTCGACTCGGTGCAGGCGACCCGCATGCATGTCCGCAGACTGCTCAGCATCCTTGAGGAAGACGATTGCACCGCGCTCGTCACCTCAGAAATCTCCGAGGGGTCCCGCGATCTTTCCCGGGATTCCATCTCCGAGTTCCTCGTCGATGGGATCCTCATCCTGGACCTTGACAGCACCATGGACCGCAGGAAAATAATGATACGTAAGATGCGGGAGACCAAGCATACGCTAAAACCCAGGGACATCGAGATCAACAGCCAGGGTGGCATCAAAATCCAGTAACCAATTTTTTTCCCGGGGAAAAGATACAAAAACCCGTACTGCATCGGCTAACCCATGACCGAAAAAACCTTACCTGGTCCCGCGCTTCAAGTGTTGTTCGTTTCTAGAGAAACAAGCAAGAGCCCGCTTTTTAGTGAGTTAGTCCGAATCGGGCGGACCCTTGAACACTCCATCGAACCAACAAAAGACACAGGGGTCATCAGCTATGATTATGGGAGACGCCTTATTATGACGGCAAAAAACACTGATGTCACCCGGCTTGGTCAAGATGACATCGTCGAAATCGTTGATTACGACCCTTTAAAAAATATCATGCTGGTGATCGGGACCAAGGAACCCTGCCTAGAGGCTCCGGTGCACTGGATCATCCAAAAGGCGCGCCATGACATCAACATACTCCTTCAAGTGCATAGCCCGGCCTTAGTGAGAAGACTACAGGACTCTCTCCCTAAAATCGAGGAGGTCACCTCACCAGGGAGCCTTGATCGGGCGAAGGTACTCCTAAAGACGTTACGGCAAGGAAAGACAATCCTTCTACCGCAAGACGAGGAAATCCTTTTTGCAGGGATCAACATTCAGGAAATAGAACGCGCCGTCGCGTTGCATCCGAAGGAACCACCATGAAGATCAATGGGAAGGACTATCGATCACTCTGGCCAGAGGGAAATGTTGTCCACTTTATCGACCAACGTAAACTCCCTCATACCTTTGATATCTTCACCGCGCGGACAGTTACCGATGTCGTCTTTGCTATCAAGGATATGGTAGTCCGCGGTGCACCCGCAATTGGCGCTGCCGCGGCCTATGGCATGGCGCTCGGAGCACGTGACCCAGGCGGTTCAGCAGAGGCTCTGCGGATGACGAGGCCGACCGCCCATGACCTGTTCTTTGCGGTCGATTACATGATCACGAGGCTTCAGCAAGGTGAAAAACCATTCGACGCGGCGGCCAGCTACGTCGAAGACATCATCAACCAGTGTAAAAGTATAGGAGACCATGGGAAAACACTCATCACTGACCAATGCCGCATCCTCACCCACTGTAATGCTGGTGCGCTTGCTACCGTTGACTACGGGACCGCTCTCGCACCGCTGCGGACAGCACACCGAGAAGGGACCTCGATGTTTGTGTACACCGATGAGACCAGGCCGCGGTTACAAGGACTCCTCACGGCCTGGGAGTTGCAGAATGAAGGCATCCCCTTTGCGCTCATCGTGGACAACGCTGCGGGGTACTACTTGAAGAACAAAGCGATCGACCTTGTGATCGTTGGTGCCGATCGTATCGCACACAACGGTGATTTTGCCAACAAAATCGGGACGTACGAAAAAGCGGTCCTTGCGAAGGAAAACGATGTCCCGTTCTATGTCGCCGCACCCACGAGCACGTTTGACCCAACGCTTCGCACCGGGGCTCAGATCATTATTGAGGAACGCGATGCACAGGAAGTGACTGAACTGCAAGGGAAACGAATCATGCCTCCCTGGGTCCAGGTCAAGAACCCAGCGTTCGACGTCACCCCAAAACAGTACGTCACGGGGTACATCACAGAGAAGAGAATTTTGAAGAACCCCCTGTGAGCCGGGAACGAACTTTATATATCGTGAATGCGTTTCAGTCCTAGGGAAATATCGACTGAAAAGATGGATGCACATGAGGCTTGAGGAACCCGAAGATGAAGAAGATGAGGAGTTCGCGTTCTGCGGTTCCTGCGGGAAACAACTATGCACCATAGACGAGAGAGCAGAACGGATCTGTTCAGCCTGTAGAAAAGACAGGAAACCTTCTGATGAAGAGAATTTCTTTTATTGTTGGGCCTGCGGAGAGCATCTCAAAGAGATGAGCGAGGTTGCCCAAGGTGTGTGCCATCATTGTAAAGCCTCCATCATCAGGAAACTGCTCACGAATGAGAAAAAATGATGACACCTTGGTGTTCACCGCTGGAGGAGAATAGTTTGCGGTTCATCCGTTGTTGATCGGTTGATACGGGTTGAACGCAGGGTCACCATAGAGTGCAAACTCATGGAGCGCGACATATTTCTTATCCAGGACTCGGGTCCGTCCAGACCCAGAACTTCTTAAGAACGATTCCTGGAGTATCGCGTCGAGTGCGCCGTACCCAGTGGCAAGGGTCAGGGGCGGGGACCAGAGAAACGTCGAGTTCGCGTCGGTCGGCAGGTACGCGTTCTTGGAGTCACGCAACGCCATCCCTATGGTCGCATTATGCTGGATGAAATCAAGAATCACGTTCTCCGCGATCACTGCACCGAAATGAGCGTCAGGGTACTCCCCGTTCAGCTTCAGGTTCAGCAGGGCCTTGACTAGACCAAGGATGCCGATGCCCCAGCCTTTCGGGAGAGGCCGTGGCTCAAGGTACCCGGGATCGGCGGTGACACGGGTCGCACCGATGTACGCGTTCACGCCCGCGTGCAGGTACGCCTGTGATAGCACGTTCTTTGCGTCGATGCCGTCCGTGCGGGCGGTGATGCAGCTTTCGACAAAAATCACACTCGGCCCGTATTCCATGTTTTGGACCGTGCGGACATCATAGGAGCCAAGACCGGAAAGACCACTGCGGACCACCGGGTCGATCCGCGAGAGCGTTGTCAACCCGGGGAAGCCGCGCGAATCAAGCAGGATGTCCCCGAACTCATACAGGTTATAAAATCCATGGGCGAACCCGAAGATGAGGCTGCTGTTGAGCTGATCGCGTCCTCCTGTGACCTTTTTTTCTGAGCTGATGAAATGCACGAGCGCCTCAGGGCCGGGGAAGATGAGGGAGCTGAGCAGACCGGCTTTCCTGATCTTATCAAGGCCTTCTTTGGTGAAGCCGATCCGTTGCGACTGCAAGTAGAAGGTGTGCTGTGCGTTGAACCCACCGGTCTTCATGTCGCTGGTGAGCCGCGCATTCATGAAGTCGCTTTCCCCTGTGGGGAACTTGGTCGGCTCACCGCGTCCCGAGTAAATCAGCTGGCTCAGGCGCGTGATGATTGGGAGATTCTGGAACTCAAGGCCGCAGCCGGTCTGCACGAGCGAGTTGTTCTTCCAGGTACCGAGACGATCGATGATGGCGGTATAGAAAATGGTACGATCAATCAAGGCGCTGCAGTCTTGCGCGTCCCATCCGGCGACCCGCCCGACTGTGTTTTCCATGAACGGCCAGAAGGAATAGGTGTCGTTTTCTGGATTCACATGGTCGACATCGACGTCGGCGTAGATGAAGTCAGACGGGACTGAGAAGCCCATGATCGCCCCGTTGTGGGTGTCAGGCCTCCCGTCAGGGTTGTAGTAGAAGTACATCGGTACCATGGTCGGGTCAGCGACGATGGCGATAGAGAGCGGATGCCTGACAAAATAGTCACGGAGCTGATAGAGGTTATTTGCGTCGACACCAGAGATCTCCGAGAGGAGGCCGTTGAGCTGGTCGTGAATCTGCAACGTATGAAGATTCGCGGGGACCGTGAGATTCGGGTTCCCTCCGGGCTGGCTCATCCCAGGGCAAGTGGTACCGTTATGCAGCACTGTGTCATCGGCGGCGAATGCAAAACTTGTGTTCGCGAACACGACGCCCTGATGGTAGGCGGTGAGGTAGGGGGCGACAGAGGAGATGTTGTC